>CAUYXQ010000086.1:0-6238 GCA_963577015.1 Candidatus Thalassarchaeaceae archaeon | reverse complement strand
CGTGGTTACCACCCTTGGAGTCATTATATCCACCACCGGCACATCTCGTAATTTCAGAAGGTTGTGAATCACTGTCTCCTCATCTTCTTCCAAAGTTCCTTCCTCTTCACCAATATCAGCTAGTACCGCTAACTCGTCGCGGGTGACAATTGTTTTAGATGGCTGGGGTAAGCGATTTTTAGCCCATAATATTGGAATGAATAACGGGCTTAGAAATTTCGTTAGGTAATGCAAAATCCAGCCCGATGGAGTTGCCAATTGTTTCCAATAGACCGAACCTAGGGTTTTGGGAATAATCTCAGAAAAAATCAATACAGCAATGGTCAAAATAATCGAGGCTAAAGTGACCACTGACTCATTCCAAATATTCTGGACTTCGGCACCGACACCTGCAGCACCCATTGTGTGTGCAATTGTGTTTAGCGTCAATATCGCAGTTAAGGGTTTCACTGCGTCATCGTTCTTTAAGTTCGACCAAATAACTCCACTTTTACTGCCACTCTTTTCAAGAATACTGACGTGACTATGCGACATCGACAATAATACCGCTTCTAGTAGTGAGCAAAGAAATGACACCCCTATTGCCAAAGAGATGTAGATGATAAGCATCGTTAGTTGCATGATGGTTCTGGGACTCCTAGGTCGCTCCCATCAAGCGGAGAAGTCGATAGTTCATGAGGATTGCCTGTAGGATATAGCAGCAGCCATATACTGGTCCGCTCAGGCTAGTATGGTGACCTTATGTCAGGAGAACACGTTCTGATTTGTGTCGCTTGGCCATATGCAAACGGCCCACTTCATCTCGGTCACGTTGCAGGATGTTATCTTCCACCAGATATTCATGCCAGATTTGAGCGGGCATTGGGAAATAGGGTTTTGATGGTATCTGGCTCTGATGAACACGGCACCCCGATTACGGTTAGTGCCGAAAAAGAAGGTGTAAATCCACAGGTTATCGTCGACCGCTTCCATACGATAAATAGCCAAGCTCTACTAGATCTTGGTTGTTCATGGCAACCTTCTCTCGATTCACGCGGTATGGACTACGGCGGCTCACTTTTTAATCGGACAAGCGACGAAAGGCATAAGAAAATAGTCCAGGAGAACTTTACTAAATTAAATGCTGCAGGTTTATTTGAGAAGCGGGTAATGAAACAATTCTATGAGGTCAAAGACAGTGGTGGGCGATTCCTACCGGACCGCTATGTCGAGGGAACCTGTCCACATTGTGAGGAGGATGGGGCACGTGGTGACCAATGTGATAAGTGCGGCTCTACCTATGAGGCCATCGAACTGATATCCCCTCGGTCTCGCATGGAGCCTTCCGCTAATATTGAAATCCGTGACACAGAGCACCTCTTCTACCGGCTAGATCTATTCCAATCAATCTTGGAAAGCCATGCCCAATCGCAACATCCATTGTGGAAGGCAAATGTCCGGGCGATGACAAAGAATTGGCTAGACATGGGTTTGAGGCCGCGCGCTGTTACTAGAGACTTAGAATGGGGCATAGACATCCCCCTCGATCAAGAAGAGTGGGTGGGTAAGTGCATCTATGTATGGTTTGAAGCAGTCCAGGGATATTATTCCTGTTCACGTATTTGGGCTCAAGAAAACGGCGACAAAGACGCGTGGGAAAAATGGTGGAAAATAAAGGAGGATGGTAGCCAACCGCGTCATCTTTATTTCCTGGGCAAGGATAACATTCCATTCCATACCATCATTTGGCCGGCATTGATAGCCGGTCTCAATCATGCCAATGCCGGTAAAGGCCCTGAGGACTTGGTTAAACTCCCGGGACCTGGTGAATTATCTCTGCCTCATAATGTTCCGGCGATGGAGTATCTAATGTTAGCGGGAGGTCAGTTCTCTAAGTCAAGAAATCACGCAATTTGGCTACCAGCATTCTTGAAAAGATTCGATCCAGATACCTTAAGATACCACCTTTGCATCAATATGCCTGAGAATCACGATACCGATTTCAATTGGCATGACTTTGTCGAGAAGGTCAATAATGAATTGATTGCGACCTACGGTAATTTTGTGCACCGGGTGATGACACTAGGCGCTCGCTTTAGCAAAGAAATACCACTTACTTCGTTCGACGATGCTGCCTATTGTTCTGAAGCGACAGATAAATTAGAGCTGATTTTCCAAAATATAACCGATTCGCTGAGTAAACACCGCTACAAGGAAGCTTTGCGACTAGTGATGTCAGCCGCACAATATGGCAATCAGATGTTACAAGCAGCGACCCCGTGGAAATATCTCAAAGACACATCAGCAGTTGAAGCAAGAGACAGCATGATAAAATTAGCATTCGGCTGGCGTATATCTCGATTCCTTGCCATCACCAGCCAACCATTCCTACCATTTAGCGCCCAAAGGTTATGGCAATCACTTGGCGAGCAGGGAAATGTAGAGGATATAGAATGGCAGCAAGCCATCGACTGGGACTGCCAGATGAACTGGAATGACGAAACTCCTGTGCCATTATTCACAAGATTAGATTTGGAAGAGATTCTTGCGCAGGAACAAGAACTTGTTGAGTCGAGTGATGATGGTGATGATCCTACATTACAAGCCATCAAGGGTGTAAAGAAAAAGAAGGAGGAAGAAAAAATGACTGAAGGAGTAACATATCTCGATTTCGAGACTTTTACCAAAACCGAATTGAAAGTTGGACGCATAACATCTGTAGAAGAACACGCAAATGCCGATAAATTGTATGTGGTGAAAATAGATGACGGAACTGATGAAGGCCGCACGATATGTGCTGGGATAAAGGAATATTACAGCATAGAACAATTACAAGACAAATTGGTGGTATTCGTCGCCAATCTCAAACCTCGCAAACTAAGAGGTATAATGTCGGAAGGAATGATGCTAGCAGCCGATGATGGTAATGACCGCGTATGTTTAATCACTATTGACGGTGATATCGCTGTCGGTTCAAATGTTAAGTGAGGCGGGCACGGACCTCGTCCATGACTGAGCGCGACAATACTCGACAGGAATCCTGTAAGTCACTAGCCTCTTTAGCCAATTCCGCCCCCATCTCTTCAGGGATGCTAGAGAGATTTATGTCGACATTGAATAATGCCCCCTTACAGGCAGCACTTGCCAAAAGACCAGCAACCCCAGCATCAGAAGCAGCATTTCCGTTACCCAATCTCACTAATTCAGGTAGAACTTGTAAAAGAGTGTGGGCAAGTCTTGCGGTTTCCAATGGCACTACTGCCGCTTGTAAAGTAGCAGAGTGAATCGCCTTTCTTCGAGTATTCACTTCATCATCGGTCTGTTTTGGTAGTCTAAAAGTGTCCATGACAGCATCGAATGAATCACTATCCTCATCGGCCAATTGCCCAGCGCGAGTTAGCATCCCAACCGCCATCCGGGCTGCTTCCTCAGCTATTTCCCAGCCACTTTGCCATTTTTCCTTGGCGAGGGTTAGATCGGCCACCATGCAGGTCAGTGCAGCAGCTTGTCCGAGTGAAATCGCCGCTACGGTGCCACCACCGGGTGTCGGTGAAGACGAGGCCAATGCCGATTGAAATTCTCTTACTGTCATTTCCATCCAAGGTGTTTTCATTTTTTCACTCTCCGTTTACTGCCCATTCGATTATTCGCTTATCCGCATCAAATTCATCAAGATAAGAAAGACCTAAACCTATTATTGCAGCAGCGACCAATTCTCTTTCATCCTCAACGCCATCTACCGCATACCAACGACCAGATTCGAGCATAGCGCTCAAGGGTACCAATCCGACCAACTCACTACCACACAAATCAACACCGTGATCTGAGGCGATAGATTTGCAAGCCTCAAAGGCTACATGAAGAGGGCATTGTTCGACATCGCGCAAATTCATCGACACCTGAGATATACCATGAGATTCTAATGGAAGCCCCATTCCTTGAACCAAGGGCAACATTCCCGGAATGCGCATTTTCCGGCCATCTTCACGCTTGATTAAGCGGCCAGTAGAGCGGACGAGGCCGCCGATTTTCCTCGCTACTTCCGCATCCTGTTCGGCGACATTTACATTATAGGCGACCAGAATGTTTCGAGCACCTATTACCACTGCACCGAATCGAGCAGTGCGTTCATTCCATTGCAAGGGTCCGTGATCAGGTAAGTGAGGTCCACCCTCATTCAAGCGCTGTTCAAATCCCTCATATTGCCCGCGGCGTAAATCAGAAAGTAGGTTTCTACTCGCATCATTGGCAGCTGAGCCATATAGAAAGGTGCAAATATCTAATTCCTCGCTGACCTCTTTGGCTAATCTTCGTGCCAATTGCGCACAATCATCCATACTCACTCCCTCTAGTGGAACAAAAGGGCAGACGTCAACCGCCCCGATACGTGGATGCTCACCAGAATGGTCTCTCATGTCAATGTGTTCAGCAGCAGCGGCAATGACTCTCTTAGCCGCAATAAATACCGCTTCGGGCTCACCGGCAATCGTTAAAACCGTGCGATTATAATCTGCATCGGGTTCTATTCCAAGAACCATTGCCCCTTCGATACCCTTTGCGGCATCGGCGATAGCCGCAATCTTGACAGAATCTCTCCCCTCACTAAAATTGGGAACGCATTCAAGCAGTTGCTTTGCCATGATATAAGGGGCTGGCATCAAGGTGATGAATGTTAGCCATATAATACTCTTAGACCTTCTCGGCCGCTATTATTATGGCGCTTGTCAACGACTCTATCGATTGCCAAGAAAATGTCTTTTTGAGTGATTTTCCCCCTAGATTGACGGATTGCAATCATTCCAGCCTCAACGCATACCGCCTTTAACTCCGCACCGCTGAAGTTTTCGGTTTTCTCAACAATTTTTCCCAATCTAAAATTGGTTTTCGACATCGGCTTCAGACAAAGCGAGAGAATTGATTTTCTACCATCACCGTCGGGGATGGGGATATCTATTATTCGGTCAAATCGACCAGGTCTCATTAGGGCTTCATCAAGGATGTCGGGACGATTGGTAGCAGCGATTATCTTTACGTCTTCTAAACTATCAAAACCATCCAATTCGGCTAGTAATTGCATCAAGGTTCGCTGGACTTCACGATCTCCGCTAGTAGCTCCATCCAACCGCTTTGCGCCAATCGCATCAATCTCATCTAAGAATATAATCGAAGGGGATTTTTCTTTAGCGAGGGCGAATAACTCCCGCACCATTCTTCCACCTTCGCCAATGTATTTCTGTGCCAATTCACTTCCGACCATGCGGATGAATGTTGCTTCTGTTTGTTGTGCGACTGCCTTTGCCAACATAGTCTTACCACAACCGGGAGGCCCGACCATCAATACACCCTTTGGTGGCTTAATTCCAACTTTACGAAATAATTCGGGTTTGTGCAACGGTAATTCAATCGATTCACGCAACATCTCCATCTGTTCATCGAGTCCGCCGATATCGGCATAGGTAATCTCCGGCTTATCGATAACCTCAGCACCACTTACCAACGGATCCCAAGCATCGGTCAATATTTCAATCACCGCCAACGAATCTTGATTCAATGCCACTCTCGTGCCGGGCTTAACCAAAGTCGAGTCCAATCTCGGATTGAGTGAAACTTGGAAAATCGTGCCATTGGATGAACGGACTATTGCCCTCTCCTTGTCGAGAACGTCTTGGATGTGACCTATGATCATCGGTGGGCTTTTTAGAAGGCGGACCTCATCGTCAAGGCGAACAGTTTTTTTCTTCAATTTAGATAAATCACTTTCAAGTTGTACCCTCTCGGTTATCAAGCGCTGTGCATCATCATGTAAGCGCTTGTAATCACTCTCCAAGCGACGGAAGTCGTCATCTGCTGTTGAATGGGGTGAAGCACTGCGGCTCGCCTTGGTGCCCATGAGTAGTCCAGAACTTTACTCTTCATCAATCCACCGACTTTAATTTACAATTACTCTGCTTCCGAAGCATTCATCAAACGTCGCCACAGACAAGGTAATGGTGGAGTCATGGGTGAATGTGAAGTCTGTGGAGCGATGAATGTCAGCACACGCCGGATGTTGATGGGAAGAGCGGAGGTTTCCCTGTGCACGCGCTGTCAAGAGAAGACCTCTAGTGAACAGAAAGGCGTCGCCCCTGGGCTAGCCGTAGCCCAAAAATCTCGTACTTTCAATAAAACTCGTAAAAGCAAGGATATCATGTCCAGGGGAGAGAAGGAATTAGCAGCCGATTTCAATCAGAGGATTATCGATGCCCGCGATCGTAAGGGT
>CAUYXQ010000085.1:0-6294 GCA_963577015.1 Candidatus Thalassarchaeaceae archaeon | reverse complement strand
AGGCGCCTCTATTCTACTCGCGGCATTTATCACCCATGCTTGGGCAAAGCCGATTATCATTGTAGAGGACCCGATTGTCAGCGAGCATGATTTATTCTCTTCGGATGAGGTGAAGATCACCTGGACCGGTAATATTTCTTCAATCGATATATCACTGGTCGGAGTCGAGCAAAAAACCCCTGATTTTGTTGAGAATAGTATGACTTTCAAGGCGCCAGAATCTGGAGCCTACACTTTCACCATCGAGGGTGATGAGGGGGTAGAGGTAATAGTATCTACAAATCGGGCCTTGATGATCGATTGGTTGCTGTATCCTATCGGTGCGATAATGCTGGCATTTGGTTTTTGGAAGAAAGGTCTTGAGGGCGAAGAAGAAATCCTCGATGCCCTTATCGAAGACTGAGCCATTCGATTGCTTCGCCATCATCAAATTCAATAGGTTCATCGCCAGATTTCAAAATCAGTTTTCCATCGTTAGCAATCGAGTGAACCGTGCATAATTTTCCTCTATAGGTCGCATCCCCTAGAGACTTAATTCGTTTTAGAGCCCGCAAGATAATACCCTTATTATCCAAAGGAGGGAGGGAGGGTTTTTGCTCTAATAACGAAGCCAATGATGCGTGTAGAGCCAAGTCTATTTGCTCAGGTAATAAGTCGATATATTCATCCATTGCTGCTTCGTTTTCAGTCAACACTTTAGCGTCGTGTTTGAGGTTGATGCCGATGCCGATAACCGCGCGCATATCGTCACCCTTTACCCGACTTTCAGCGAGTATCCCACAGATTTTGCGCTTACCTATCAAGATGTCATTTGGCCATTTCAGTTGCAATGGGATGTCAGCAAAGCATTGGATTGCATCAATGACTGCTAACCCTGCAGCTAATTGCAAAATTCCCGCATCAACCTTTTCTCCAATAGAGATGACCCAAGAGCCAGCATAACAACCGTCTGCTGAACGCCAGAGGCGACCTTTGCGGCCGCGGCCACTGGTTTGAACTTCAGCGGTTAAATGAGATCCCACTGGTAAATCGAGAGAAAGAAGATCCTCATTGGTTGAGGTGGTTGTGTGGATTCTGTCGAGGGGTGATTTACTCCACGGGCGCCAAATACAGGTTACTTGGATATCTGCACCTTCGGAAAATTCACGAGTGGCCATCGTACGAGCAGCCAAGCCCCAGCGGTGGCAAATAAGCCGCACATCTTCTTCTGTTCGGTGGACTATCAGTGCGGTTCCCTCTAAAGTTAGCAAATGTTCACAAGTAATACTACGGGCTAATAATTTCATTACACCCTCATCTTCTAGGTCGGAGAGAGAGGATTCTTCAAGAGGGCCGAGTAGTTCAGTATCTGGCGCTGGCCACTCGAGATATGGTAGATTCCATATGATGAGGTCAAAGGGCTTTTTTTGTAGCCAGGTGCGACTGTGCGAACCGGGTCCGCATTCAACAATATCCGCATCAAACCCAGAAAATGCAAGATTTCCTCGGCTGGTAGCAACAGCGTAAGGGTTGATGTCACACGCACTTACCAGCCATCCTTTGGCGCATAGTAACATGCTCAGAGCACCGCTACCACAACCGATTTCAAGGGCTTTTCGACCGTTACCATCACCCAGAGAGATAATCTGTTTGGCCATGATATCTGTGTCCTCCCTTGGTGGGTATACAGTGGGCGGAATCACTAGGTCGAATGATAAATTTTCATCACAATTCCAAATCATTTGTTGGGAAGTCCGATTCAAGCGGTCAATCTCATCTAAAATATCCTGCGGCGAGAAACTCCTTCGCTCCTCCTTGTCCACGAATAGGGGGGTAATTCCCGAAGCATTTATGCTTCTTGGCGTCTAGATTGTTCCGATTCGTCTGGCCGCCGGGTAAGGCGCCTCCTCCCAGCCTTGCTTTTGTACGGCGGAGTCTTTATGAACTCCATGTAAGTCGGCCACAAAGCCCAAGTTGATACATTGGGCCTGTAGCTCAGTCAGGTAGAGCAACCGGCTTTTAACCGGTTGGTCGCGGGTTCGAACCCCGTCAGGCCCGCCTGACAAGGCCTCAGGTTCACGTTTAGCGAGGGTACGTGGTGTGTTCAAGTGGTCGTAAAATCTGCAACGAAGAAGCGTCTGATGGAGCTTGGAGTTAGCGAGGAACTCGCGCACAAGTTGGCCACGGACAGAAACATGAATGACATCAAGGCATTAACCTCTGATGAAATCGCCGTCGCGCTTGGTGTGTCCAAAGAGGATGATGCCTTTCAATTAACCATGGATGTCCTTGGTGAGATTGGAGCACGTAGAAAGAAGCGTCGCTCAAAGAAAATCACCATCCGCTCATCTGCTATAGATGACGATGATATGCCTCTTTCAAACGTCAAATTCAACGTTCTAAATCACGAGATAGTTCCTCACCAAGAATTGGTAGCAATCGAAGACGAGGAATCTGTCCTAGAGCCCTGGAACTTATTTGAGATAGACGATGAGACTGGCGAGCCACGTCTTGCCAAGGAATTATTGCCAAAGATTCTAATCACCGACCCGGTTATTCAAGTGATCAAAGAAGCTGTCGAGAAAGAGGATATGGCAAAGGCAGCAGAGGACCCCGATCATCTACCTTTACCAGCGGGCTGGTTAGCAGACCGTGTGCTCAAAGTTGTGAGGAAATCACCGTCAGCCGGTGTTTCTGAAGCATATCGTTTAATCGTGGAGGGCAGTTGAGCCTTAGGAGTGATAAACATGGAAGAAATAATACGTGCATATTTCAAAGAGAGAAGCCTAGTAAATCACCAATTAGCATCCTATGACGATTGTATTCCGTCTGGCGACAACACCATGTCGCGAATGGAAAAAATTGTTCACGCAATCAGAGTCGGAACCGATGAGGAAGTCGACCCTGAGCATGGTGGATTGATCAAACTCGACGTAATCGATCAAGATGTATTGATTAGAGTTAAGAATATTCAACTCGGAGAACCAACAATTCGCGAGGCTAACGGTAGTGAGCACCCATCGTTACCTATGGAATGCAGGTTGAGAAAACTCACCTATATGTCTCCGGTCACTATGGACTTTACCATTTTCCGTAATGGAGTCCCAACCAACCCCGAAAAGGGAGTTCAGGTTGGAAGTATGCCGATAATGGTACGCTCCCGCCGCTGTAACCTTCACCCAAACCACATCGCAGGAGACTGTGTTCTTCACCCAACCACAAGTGATGAAGACCAGAAGACTTTGAAAGGCCTCCTTAGAAATAAGGGTGAAGACCCTCTAGACCCTGGAGGTTATTTCATCATCAACGGAACCGAGAGGGTTCTGATCTCGATGGAAGACCTCGCACCAAACCGTGTGACAGTAGAAATCAACAAGAGATATACCAAGCAAACCGAAGTTGCAAAGATCTTTTCACAGAAGGAAGGAACACGCAAGCCACTCACCGTCGAGAAGCGTCGAGATGGAATGTTGATGGTCAAGATTTCAACTGCAGGAACCACCGCTATTCCAGTAGTGCTACTGATGAGGGCCCTCGGCATCGAAAATGACCAAGAGTTATTCCAAGCGATAGCTGGGCCAACCGACACTTTCAAATTCATCGTCGCCAATATCAACGAGGTAAAGGATAACGAGGAATATGCCGTGGATAACCTCGAGGAATCACACCAGTGGCTGGAGAAGAAATTCGCTGCAGGCCAACAAAAGGAATACCGTGAGGCACGTGTGAATCAATTGCTAGACCGTGAATTATTACCTCACCTAGGCGACCAAGAAGACGACCGTAAGAAGAAGGCTATCTTCCTTGGAAGAATCGTCCGTCAAGTATTAGAGATGGCGATTACCGACAAGAAACCCAACGACAAAGACCACTATGCTAACAAGCGTGTGCGTCTTGCTGGAGATTTGATTGAAGATTTATTCCGTGTGTCGATGGGCCAATTGGCTCGTGACCTGAAGTATCAACTCGAGCGCCATCACAACCGCAAGCGTGACCTAAAGATTACCAGTTGCTTGCGCCCAGATGTTCTAACCAGTAAAATCATGCACGCTCTTGCTACCGGAAATTGGGTTGGCGGACGCAGTGGTGTCAGTCAATTACTAGACCGAACTACCTATCTTTCCGCACTATCTCACATGCGACGTGTCACCAGTCCGCTGGTGCGCAGTCAACCTCACTTCGAGGCCCGTGACCTGCACCCGACACAATGGGGACGACTATGTCCTAATGAGACCCCAGAAGGTCAGAATTGTGGCCTGGTTAAGAACGCTGCTCAGATGATTGACGTCTCTGAAGCAGTGCCTGAAGATGATATCAAGCGCCGCTTGGACGAGATGGATGTATTCCAGCCCGATGATTGGACCGATGGCGATAGAATCCACGTCAATGGCGACATCTACGGAATCCACAAGCGAGGAAAGAATCTAGTCACCCAATTCAAGAATGCTCGCCGCAGAGGTGCGGTGAGATCTGAGGTCTCAATCCGTCACGATGCAGCAAATCGTGATATTTTCATCAATACCGATAAGGGCCGAATCCTACGTCCGGTGCTCATTCTTTACGATGGAGCACCACGTCTGACCCTCAGTCACTTGGAGAGTGTGGAGAATGGCGAGACCACCTTCATTGATTTGGTCAATGAAGGGGTTGTCGAATGGATAGATGCTGAGGAAGAAGAGGACCTCTTCGTCGCCCCCCGTCCATATAATCTACCGGCAGTCGTTCCATCTGGAAAGCACGCAGGCCGCCCGATTAGTCACGAAAATACCACTTGGTTGAATCTAGGTGAGCCTGGTGCTACTGAAGCCAATCTTCAGTGCAAAATTCGAATGCCGAATAATAAATGGTCCAAGACTACCTTCAAGGTACCTTTGCTCTATACCACTGAGCATACTCACGTCGAAATAGATCCACAATTGGTTCTCGGTGTGTGTGCTAGCCTGATACCTTATCCAGAACACAACTCAACCCCACGTGTTACTGGCGGGACGGCGATGGTCAAGCAAGCATTGGGACTACCTAGTGCGAATTATAGACTAAGACCAGACACTCGTCTTCACGTCCTCCACTACCCACAGCGCTCTATTGTTGGCACTCAAGCCATGGAACACACCAATTTCCTCGAGCGGCCCGGTGGTCAGAATTTTATCGTTGCCATCATGAGTTTACACGGCTATAATATGCAAGACGCTGTAATCATGAATCGCTCTAGTGTTGAGCGAGGGATGGGGCGTTCTGCCTTTTACCGTACCTACAATGCCGAGCGCCGAAGATTCCCTGGCGGTCAGGTCGAAGAAATTGAGATTCCCGGTACCGGATTGGAAGAGGTAAAGGGACTCAAGCCACTTGAATGCTATGAGCATCTAGAGGCCGATGGACTACCTCTGCCTGAGAAATACCTCGAAGGTGGCGATGTTTTGGTCGGTAAGACCAGCCCCCCAAGATTCCTTGAAGAGACTGGAGCGGGAGCATTCCTTCAAGCTCAAGAACGCAGAGAATCCTCGATGGTTATTCGCCATGGCGAGATGGGCTGGGTTGACAATGTCTACGTAACCGAGTCGCTCGACAGTGGTCGTTTGATTCGTGTCATGGTCCGCAGCCACAAAGTCCCTGAAGTTGGAGACAAATTCTCCAGCCGTCACGGTCAGAAGGGTGTTATCGGTCGTCTGGTTGAAGAGAAGGATATGCCATTCACCAAGGATGGTATCGTTCCAGATCTAATCATCAACCCACACGCTATCCCTAGTAGAATGACCGTTGCCCACGTTCTTGAGATGATAGGCGGTAAGGTCGGTGCTATGGAAGGCCGTTACATCGATGGAACCGCATTCCGCAATGAGAAGGAACAAAGCCTTCGTGATGCTTTAGTCCGTACTGGCTATGACTACTCCGGTCGTGAAACAATGATCAACGGTGAGACCGGTGAGATTTACCCAGCCGAGATTTTCGTCGGTTGTATCTTCTATCAGAAGTTGCACCACATGGTGTCTGGAAAGATTCACGCAAGAAGCCGTGGACGTGTGCAGATTCTAACCCGTCAACCAACCGAAGGTCGTGCACGTCAAGGTGGACTGAGATTTGGTGAGATGGAACGTGATTGTCTAATCGCTCACGGCGCATCGATGGTCATCAAAGACCGCCTACTCGATGAGTCCGATGGAATAGACCTCTTCGTCTGCGCTCAATCAGGTCACATCGCATGGTATGACCCGAAAAGACGGACTTATGTTTCACCAATACACGGAGATGGAGCCGAGGTATACAAGGTTCAGACATCATATGCATTCAAGTTACTTCTAGACGAAATGAAGAGTT
>CAUYXQ010000084.1:0-6539 GCA_963577015.1 Candidatus Thalassarchaeaceae archaeon | reverse complement strand
GAATTCCATGGTTGCAGCATGAAATTCAAGCACATCCATACTCGATTTCTCTACTGCTTGTAATTGTAAGACCAAGGGTTTACGTTTTTTTGGCACCCTGAGCCTTAATGCTTTGAGTTCCTTTTGTTGACGCTCGTGAATCTTATGCTTTGCCGAAATCGATTTGTCGAATTTATTGGCCCGCTTCATTTGCTTCAAGGCATTTACCGTTGAATTAATTTTTTTCTCAAGATTCTTAATCGCATCACCAAGAGCCGCTTCACCAGCGACTTTCTGAGTGATGAAGCGGCTGTAATTACCCTTCCATTTCCACGCCCTTAGATTGTCGATTTCGACGATTCGGTTACAGACTTGGTCGAGGAAATAGCGGTCGTGCGAGACAATTAATTGGGCGCCCTTGAAATCCTTTAGAAAATCCTCTAACCATTCGGTGGTTTGGATGTCGAGGTGATTGGTCGGCTCGTCGAGGAAGATGACGTCGATTCCCGCCAGACCCACCAATTGTCTAGCTAGGGCCAGTTTTGCCTTTTCGCCACCGGATAATTTGTCGACTTTCATATTCATAGGGTGTTTATCGAGCCCAAGTTTCTCAAGAATAGCTTTGGCGATATTAGCCACATTACCCCCTCCTGAAGTGCCTAGTATTTTCTGTAATTCCGAATAGCGTTCCATCACCGGTTGCCAATTACCTTCGTAGAATGACGGCTCGATCATCTGCGCTTCAATAGCGACAATCTCCTCTTCTAATTCCTGAAATTGCCGTCCCTTGCGTCCCAATTCTTCCCCGATGGTCGAATCCGCTTCAATATCACGAATTTGTGAAAGATAGGCGATACGGATACCAGACGCAAATTCAATTTCACCGACATCTTGCGCTTGTTCTGAAATAGTATTGAGCAGAGTAGTCTTTCCAGCACCATTATGACCGACGATGCCGATTCTATCGCCATCGTTGACGATGAGATTGATGTCTTGTAGCACATCGAGTGGACCAAACGACCGGTCGACTCTCTCGACGTGAATCAACTCTCGGACCATGATTCGGGCCGAGGACGGTGGCTTTTGGCCCTGTCGGTCATTCCTTGGCGGTAAATGCTGAGATTGAGTGCGATTTATCGTTAGATTTCAGTGCATTTGCTACCCGACGGTCTCTGAGAGTAGTGCGCATTCCAGGGCAGGCGATCATGGTTACGGCAATGCCGAGACATACGCCGGAGGTGAGAGATATCCACAGGGGAATTGCTAAAATCAGTGCATTGGCGATTCCCATCACCAGGCCGATTACAATGCCTATTACCAGGGGTCTCTCACAAGCAGCGAGCAATCTTCCGCCATCAGTTTCAACCTCTATCTGAGGTGTTGTCATCCTTTATTCAGATGGCGGTTCGGTCTATGACTTAATCGTATACAATACATTAGCACACATTTTTTTCACAGAGATTCAATTGCCTTCTCATGATGTCTCAGCAAATTTCGCAGTTTCACTTTGAGTGAGGGGGTGAGGAAATCATTGTCTGTAGTCCATTCAAAGGGGTCAAGGATCATACTTCTTGCCACTTCATAGCCCTTCCAATTTGGAGATTGCATGTTCTCCTTGGCGAGGGTTTTCAGCAACCACTCATTCACCGCCTTATCAGCACACATTTCAGCATCATCATTTGACGCAGAAACTCCTGCTTTACCGAGAGCGGAGCGTAGAGCGTGGCAATTTGGGTGAACTATCAAGTATGTATTACGCATGTTACGCCCATCTAGTACACACTGTTCGACCAAAGGACTGAGTTTGAGATTTTCTTCAAGTGGTGAAGGTGATACATACTTTCCATTCTCCAATTTGAATTGACTCTTGACCCGTCCGGTAATCGAAAGGAAACCATCTTCGGTTAGTTTTCCAAGGTCACCGGTGCGGAAACCACCATCCTCCATGATAACCTCAGCGGTATCTTCAGGCCGTTGCCAATAACCGGCCATCACATTAGGACCGTAGACGATGATTTCTCCCTCATCGGGTCTTTCAGGGTCATCCCAAGCATCACAGTCGATTACCACTCGCTGACCATTGACTACTTTGCCAACGGTATTGAGGCGACTCTTGCCCTTACCCATCCAACCATTTGCAGAGATTAGAGGTGAGGTTTCGGTCAAGCCATAACCTTCGTAACAGTTGAATCCTACCATTTGGATGAAAGAAGCAACATCTGGCGAAAGCGCAGCAGCTCCCGACATACAGAAGCGAATATTTCCACCGAATCTTGCTCTGACCTTACGCCAGATCAATTTATCGAAGAATTTGTCGAAGAAGCCGACAGGAGCGACTGCATCGCATTCGACTCCAGCCTTAGCGATGCGCTTTGAAGCGTGCTTACGTGCCTTTCCTGATAGCAGTCTTTTGACCGGCGAGGCCGCAAATTGCGAATTTACCCTGTCGTAGAATTTATTCCATACCCGTGGGACAGCAATCAGTACTGCAGGTTTTATTTCGATACACTCGTCAGCGATTTTGGTCAAATCACTGATCAGGTTAATGTGAACTCCCATGCGAATCATCCAGTGTAAATCGAACGTAGAACCAAACGAGTGAGCCCATGGTAGGAAAGCAGCGTTTTTATCGCCGGGATATAACTCAAACACCCCTTGAACACAGAGTACATTGGAAAGCGTATTCCAATTACTGAGCATAACCCCTTTGGGGTTTCCGGTTGTTCCAGAAGTGTAGATCAAAGTCGAGAGAGCACTGGGGTCGTCAGCGATTTCTAGTGTGGCTGTGCTTGAGCGTCCATCTGCGACCATCTTTGTCCAAGGGGTCACCTTTACCCCCTTTGGTGGTAATTGGTTAGCCTCTTCATTCCCGAGCAGAATAATACCGCTGCTAGGCCAGGCATCGTCATCGAGATTATCGCATAATTTATCGAGGGTGCCACTATTTGCAACCGCGATAATCGAAGGTGTAGAATCTCCAAGGATGTAAGCCCATTCGGAGCCGTGCTGATGGGTGTACATTGCGGTATAAGCAGCACCAATGGCATTTGCGCCATAGGAGAGCGCAGCCCATTCGACCGAGTTGTCGACGATGATGGCGACACGCTCGCCAATTCCTAACCCCATGTCCTTCAATGACTTGGCTACCGCATCTACTAGGCTACCGAATTCATTGTAGGTCAAGTGAGTACGGTCCATTCCTTCTGCTTGGATAAAACCGAAACACGGTTCTGTGCCAAACAGATCGACACTTGTGCGTAGCATCTGATAGAGGGTACGTGGGTCATCACCTTCTGGTGCCTTCCATTGTCTGTCGTCTGGTTGTTTAGGCCAAGCCATCGCTCGTGCAGTCATGTAGTGTGGTTGGCAACACCACATTTAGAAGTTCGCACTGATTCAGGATTTTTCAAGAACCGAAATAACGTTGTCACGCCAATCTTTTCCATCATTACGATTAGCCAATGGTGAGGCTGGAGAAGGATGCCAACAACTGCTTATAGATATTTCATTTCGACCCCTAAGGGCCAGTTTTGCTCTTTTTTCAGCGTATTTACCGATTCCTATGATTCTTGTAACCGCCAAGGCGTCGACGACATCACGCAGGTGTTGATCACACACATCCATCAGTTTTGCAACCGCTTCCCCCGAAATCTTGTCCGGAGTGATATTGCGAGCATTTTCATCGAGTAGTAGTAAAGGGCAGTGGTTGACCAGAAACACCTGCTCATGTATTTGTTCTGCAGTGCCATAGTGCTGGTTTAGCAAAGACCACAAGCGGGTGCCACTAGCCTCCTGTCTCGATAGAGAAACACCGATGACAGGTCGCTTTGGATGGGCATTCTTTGGTTGGTCGACCGGGTGATCGATTTGAAGTAAATCTCGAACCATTGCCGTTGCGCCAAATGGAACTCCACATTGAGCCATGCCCCAAGGGCCGGGGTTCATGCCAAGCATCAGGGTTTTAGCGCCGAGAGCACCATAGCGTTGCAGATAATCCTCATGGCAATCACGAGCATAGTCGAGTGGGTTGGTAATGTGTTTAGCAATGGTTTGTTTAGTCAGTGGAGCGATTAGCAAATCACAAGCGGCGCTGAGCCTTCTCGAAGCTTCAATTAGCGCCTGCATAGCAGGGCCAGAAGTTGTCAAGATTCAAGTTTGGCCTATTTTTCTGAGTTGACGAAGAGCACTTGCTGAGCGATTTTTGAGATTTGTAGTTCTGATTCCTTGAACCAATCCTCTACTTTTGCGGGATGGGCTTTGCCTTTTGCCTTGCGTTTTGCCCTCTGTGAAACCAAACGCCAGGCTGCCTTTTCACCGATACCGGGGATACTCTTGAGTTGGGATTCTGAAGCGCTTTCAAGGTCGATTTTCGCCTCGATAGCGGTAATCGAGCGAGCGCCATGACCGGTGATTACCACATCGCTATATGATTCGAGGGCGGTCAAATATGGCATACCAATCAGAATAGGATATGCGCCGATTTGACGACCAAAAGTGATGCCGGCCTTACCGTTGATCAAAGGGTCTCTTGCCACCGGTTCCAGATGTCTTGGCAAACGGGTACGGCCATCGTGCGCTTCCCACCACACTTGCTTGAGTTCACTTCCAAGCGGCAACATTTCCTGTAGTAGTGGTGCATCGAATTCATCGCGTACAGATTCTTTGAAGGTGCGAAAATCATCATTGTCTATCTCTTGGAAACCCTCGCCTTCAACCTGCCTGATATTGATGCGTCGCAACATTGCCCCTTCGCTTTTGAGATCACGTAGCAATTTGAGATTCAAATCATAACTAGCCGAGGTCTCGCCGTTCAATCCGGCGATAAAATTCAATCCCGGTAAGAGTTTGGGCAATCCTCTCTCGCCCCTTTCACGGCCGTATTTATTGATCAAGCGCACTGCTGTGCTCAACTGCTGGGCATCGCAATTCAGCCAATTTGCCGTGTGCACATCCGGGTCGGCACTCTCAAGGCCAAAGGAGAGAACCGCACCGTCGGAAAGGGTTTCAACCAAGGTTTTGGTAATCTCTTCACTCTCCTCCAAATGCTCGGCGATAATACTGGGATTGGCATTATCGGTATGGAGGATTCCCAAACGCTCATCATCCCTCAAACCGTGCAATAATTTAGCGATTGGTTCTGGATTAGGACGTGGATATTCCATTTCCTTTACACCTTCTGCCATGTAGGTATAGGTGTCGGTCATACCTCCCAATCGTATGTGTTCAACACCCATATCATGGGCTAGAGCCACTTCGCGAATCACCTGTTCAGGACTACGCCATATCGGTACCCCTTTCTTGGGTTCAATACAGAATTTGCAACCTCGTTTGTAACGTACACAGCCTTGGTATACCTCGACCTCGTAAGTCAGTGGACCAAGGAGATCTGGATTATCTGTTACCGCTTTCGACTTTGCTCCTGCAAAAGCCCATTGATCCCATTGTTCTTGGTTACGGCGCTGATGCCGCCATTCACGGTTTTGCAGAAAATGTTCAAGGGTAGCATCGGTATCTTGTAGGGCGAGAAAGAGGTGCTTACGCAATGGATTCCAGCCCTGTTGCCGCCATCCACGGATTGCCCAGCCACCACATAGAATCGGAGTTCCGCCGAAGGTATTGTCTATTATTTTCTGAGTTTCTTTGAGTGATATCGGTGCCCCTCTAAGATATTTCCCGGGCACGACCGCTCCAGCGAGGATGACGACCCCGAGCAATCGTTTCAATTCGGGAGGGTTACGCCGAAAGTCATCGATTGTGATGTATTCGTATTCAAGATTTCTTTTCTCTAGTACACCGCAGATATAACGGATGTGAAAACCGACATATGGCGGAACACCAAATGCTGCTGGCTCATCCTCATAGCCATCGATGACGAGCCATTTCGGCTCGCCTTCAGCAGACATCTATTCACCACTCAATCATTGGAGAGAGGCTTATGTGGGCCACTCTTCCTTTTCTTTCCATCAGAGTTTTCCTCTTGGATTGCCTGTAATTCTCTGGAGGATTTTCCAGCACCCTCGCTAGAGCCACCATCTTTATCAATTTTCTTTGAGCCACCGGAATTAGCTGAATCGACACGGATTTTCCTTCCCTTTAATTCACTGCCATTCACCTTCTCGATGATGGCTGCAGCATCACTTTCTGGCTGTATAGTAATGAAGGCGAAGGCCTTTGGTTGGCCCGCTTTATCACGAGTCCAATCTAGTCCAGTTACCTTGCAATGCTCAGTGAATAGTGCCTTTAGTTCATCTTCGGTCGCCTTGAATGGTAGGTTTCCGACGTAGAGCCTAGCCCCGGATGCATGTTTGCGATCTGGTTTCTTATCACGTGGTGCATCCGAATCCCTGACTCCAATTCTACGACCGTCAACCTTGGAGCGGTCGAGTGCTTTGATAGCAGCATCCGCATGTTCTTTTGCATCAAAGGTAACGAAACCAAAGCCCTTGGATTTTCCACCTTCATCACAGATGACGATACAGTCGTTGATATCACCATGGGTGGCGAACATCTTGCGCAAGGAATCGGTATCGACGCTGAACGGTAGCCCACCGACGAATAAC
>CAUYXQ010000083.1:0-6679 GCA_963577015.1 Candidatus Thalassarchaeaceae archaeon | reverse complement strand
GCGGTTCAACTTTATCCAAGGATGTTCCACTAGCATTTGGAATGAATGATTTACCAAATAATGAATCATTTGCAGGAAAATCCATGCGATCTATTTGGGTTCCTGAATCATCGGAGATAATCACCGAATCGCCTACGTACCAACTGAGTGCAATATCCGAGTCAGCCCTAAAGATGACCACGCGACCATCTGCTGGAACGATGGTTCCATTGACTATTCGACATGGTTGTGAACCGCTTTCATTGACATCATCAAGCCACCAGCCACTGATATCTATCTCGCTTGTGCCACTATTCCACAATTCAACGAATTGGTCGGATTCACTACCAAATACACCATCGCCATTCCAGTCGGTACTATCATCGAAACCCTCGCCGTTTACCGAGACCAGAACCTCGCTGATGACAATACCACCAGTGCTAACCGGTTCTGCTTGAACCGGAAGTAAAACCATTAGTAGAAGTGCTGAAATCATTATTGTTTTGCGCATTTTATTCCTCTCCTTTTCTTTTTATTATTCTAAATACCCGGGTATGGGCCATATTCTGGTAGTACGTGTTCTACCGCAAATAAGGGGTCATCATCACTTGAATCATGATAGGCGACCACGACGCCACCGTCGTTGAGCACCGCTAAAGTTGCAAAGTCAAACCTGATGTCCTCACCAGCACCAGAAGTACTGTCAAGGTCACCTAAGCCGATGTTTGTAACTGTATCTGGCATGATGCTTTGACTGTATTCTCTGACGTGATAAACCAGGTCTACATCAGGACCTTCAGTCGATTGGTAACGGACATTGAGGATGAAGAGGTCATGTGCACCATTAGCGTGGAATTCCCATTCTTCGATAGATTCAGCCACACTGGAAAGGTTGTAGGTATATTCATTCCAAGTCTCTCCACCATCCCAAGATAATTGATGGAGGAAGGTGTTGGCATTATTGGTTATACAGTGTAGAGCAGAACTTGAATCGAGTGAGCAATATTGTGAGGGTAGAGTATTGCCATCTGCTGTAGTTGCTCGCCACCATTCGAGACTTGTGTCGAGGAAAGCATCACCACCATCGGAGAAAAAGTTGGGGAAGTATAACCCTCCACTTGGAACGGGGAAGGCTCGCATTTCCTTGTGTGGTTTGGTGTGATCCCACTCGACGCCCAAGTCATCAAAATCAAGGTCGACCTCCATCGTGTCCAGCGAATTGTCACCACGGTCGGGGAATTCAAAATAATAATAATTGAGGGCATCAACACTGATTTGGCCGCCACGATTACTCGATTGGTGCCAGAAGTTGGAAATCACTAGACTTGCATAAGGCCCACTACCTATTACCGAACTGATTGGACCTACTACTTCTACTTGCCAAGAACGGTCATAAAATGGTTCAGTAAGTCGATTATAGCACCATTGCCACTGTTCGTCTTCAGCATCGTAGAGGAATGCATAGAATTGATCACCGCCACTATTCGAGGGATATGGGAACCAGCCCATTGAGATGAGGTCACCATTTGTCGCTTGAACGATGCTGCCTTCACCAAGTCCTTCTTGCCCTGGCACGGTGTATTTTGGTGTACGACAACCGAATTGAGTGATTACTGTTGGTTGGTACTCCTCCCAGGTATGTCCTCTATCCTCGCTCCAGGTAGGATATTCTCCGCCAAAGTTTAGAATCCATCCTTCTTTGGTAGTTGCAAGATAATGTTCACAGCAATTGCCACCGAAATTCTTGTCATAAACAGACCATGGTAATTCGATTTCGGCACTATCATCGACCATTTTTGTGGTGAATTCCCATACATCTCCTGGGATGGTATCATTGACAGGCATGTAGGTGTTGAAAAGAGGAGTTACAGGTTCGGTTAGTGGCTCAGTCGCTTCTTCAAAACAGCCGGCAAACATCATGTTGAACATGATAATAGTTGCCAGAAGCGACCTGCGCATAGAGTCGCCAACTCCCTCTCATCCTTGAACTAGTCGTCGACCGGTCCGTAGGACCGATAAGAGGATTATTCGACTTGGAACCAAACCTTGGCTCCGTCGACCTCGAAAAGATCACCTTTGCCTTCACCGGTTTGGAATTGAGAATTAGATGCTCTAGTTTCGCTGACGATCCATTGCTCATCAGCGGGGAAAATCTCAGGTGCATCAGCGGTCCATACCCGCAAGGATATAGTCGCTTCAATCGCTAGATCCATCTCCTTGCGCTTGGCTTGTATTCTGCGGGTGATGTCACGGGCAAGGCCCTTGGAAAGCAACTCGGGCGAATCGGTCATATCCAATACCAGTGACACGTTATTACCATCTTCACTAGTGATGGTTTTTGCGGCAAAACCCTCTCTTTCAACCCGTCGTAATTCGACATCATCGGCACTGATTTCATAGCCGAGGATTACCGGGTTATTACCAGCTTGAATATCCGCCCACATCGACTCGTGATCACCAGCTGCAATTTCGGCGAGAACCTGTGGTAATTCCTGTCGACATTTTGCGCCGAGGGCACGGCGATTTGGATTCAACTCTATTCGTTGGAAGCGGTCGAGGTCGCTCTCGATACTGATGCTCTCGACATTCAATTCCTCGGCGAGAATGTCGTGATATGCTGAAAGGTCTGGGCCAGCGACTATCCAACCTTCAGCACATGGCAAACGTTGGCGGCGGTTGGCATCGACTCTAATCTTACGACCGGTCTCGGCCAATTCTCTGACCAGCGCCATTCGGTCGATTATTTCCTCGTCGATTTCACCGGCAAGCGGCCAATCGGTTAAGTGAACTGACTCGCCGACGAGATTACGGTGAATCGAATCGGAGATGAACGGTGAAATCGGTGCCATCAAGCGACAAAGGGTAACCAATACTTGGTGTAGGGTTTGCTGGCATGCTAATTTATCGCCGCTTTCTGCTTCGTCCCAGAGTCGGCGTCGGCTTCTTCTAACATACCAATTCGAGAGATCGTTGACCACGAAATTCTCGATATCTCGCCCAGCCTTGTGGAAATTCCACTGCTCAAATTGCTCGGTAGTTCCTGCGACTAATCGTTGCAAACGACTGCGAATCCACAGGTCTAACTCACTGGGTTTCCCTTCCTCGGCACTATTCGAATCAAAGCCGTCGAGTGCAGCGTAATCGACATGGAAGCGATAGACATTCCACAGGGTAAGGAACATCTTAGCATAGGTTTCTTTGAGACCATTAGCATCGAACTTCATCGGGTTCCAAGGTGCTCCTGCAGTGACCATGTACCATCTAGTTGCATCTGCTCCCTCGCTATTGAAGTGGTCCCATGGGTCGACAATATTACCCTTGGATTTTGACATCTTTTTACCCTCAGCATCGAGGATTAATCCGAGCGATAGGCAGCGTTTGTAGCAAATCGAATCAAAAACAGTGGTTGAAACTGCGAGTAAAGTGTAGAACCAACCTCTGGTTTGGTCAACACCTTCACAGATGTAATCTATCGGGAAATTATTGGCAAAGCGTTCACCACCATCAAAGGGATGATGCCATTGAGCGAATGACGCACAACCGGAATCAAACCAACAATCCATGACGAAAGGCTCGCGTTGCATTTGCTCGCCCGTGCTCGAAAGCAAGGTGAAGCCATCGACGATGGGACGATGCAAATCGACATCGTCAGGACAATCGGGATTGTCGATTCCGGCCGCGTTCGCTTTGGCAACCTCTTGTTGTAATTCCGCAATAGAACCGATACATTTCATCTCACCGGATTCGCTACGCCAAACCGGTAACGGAGTTCCCCAGAAACGTTCTCTTGAGATTGCCCAATCTTTGACATTGCGTAGCCATTCACCAAAACGTCCTTCACCGACCCAATCTGGTGCCCATTCGACCTGATCGTTGAATTCTAGCAATCTCTCCTTGACCGCAGTCATACGCACGAACCATGAATCCATTGCGTAGTAGAGCAGTGGGTCGCCGGTTCTCCAGCAATGAGGATAATCGTGGACATACATTTTTTCACGGTACAACAAACCCGCTTCGTCGAGGATGGCGATGATGTCAGAATCACAATCTTTGACATAACGGCCGTCGATTTTTTCATGGGTACCAGCGATAAATTCACCCTTCATGTCGACGGTGTGTTGTGCCGGTAATCCAACTTTCATGCCGAGGTTATAATCGTCTTCACCATACATTACCGCGGTGTGAACCACACCGGTTCCGTCGGTGGTTGTCACCCAATCCGCTTCGATGATGGTCCAAGCGGTTTTCGAATCTCCTCTTGCTACCGCTCCCGGGAATAGTGGTTGGTAGGCCATGCCGACTAATTCACTACCTTTGATGGTGGAGATTTCATCACAGTGATGACGAATTACCTCCTTGAACAATTCCTTGGCCAAAATCAATTCCTCGCCGACAATCGCTCCACCGCTGCCTTGCCAATTCTCTGGTTCAGAAGTGACGCGCACCCTCACATATTCTACCTCTGGCCCAACTGCAAGACCAACATTTCCAGGAAGGGTCCATGGGGTGGTAGTCCATGCTAATACCGCAGCATCATCATCGATTAATTTGAATTTTACATAGACCGAAGGCTCCTCTACTTCTTTGTAGCCAAGAGCCACTTCGTGGCTCGAATATGAGGTCCCGGTTCCCGGGCAATAAGGCAGTACTTTGTGGCCAAGATAAAACAGATCTTGGTCGAACATTTTCTTTATTGCCCACCAACAACTCTCGATATAATCATTCTCAAGAGTCACATAAGGGTTGTCGAGATCGCACCAATAGGCCATGCGCTCAGTCATTTCACGCCAAGCGCCCTCGTAGGTCCAGACCGACTCGCGACAAGCCTTGTTGAACTTGGCCATTCCATAATCGATAATGTCCTGATTAGACTTGAGTTCAAGTCGTTTCTGCACTTCGATTTCAACTGGTAATCCATGGGTATCCCAGCCGCCTTTTCTCTCGACAAAATTTCCTTGCATCGTTTTCCAACGGCAAACCAAATCCTTGAATGTTCGAGCGACTACGTGATGAATACCGGGTTTGCCGTTGGCGGTTGGTGGCCCTTCCAAGAAGATGAAAGGTTCACCGGAACCGCGAGATTTAACTGACTTTTCAAAGGTTTTTTCTTCAGCCCAAGTCGCAAGCAGAACCGATTCTAACGCAACCGAATCATAATCGCCAGCTGGTTGCGGTACCCCCATAGTGCTTGCGACATCGATATCCGATTTCAATGCCACCGTGCTAGAGAGGACTATGTCCTCTAAGGGAAGTGTTTGAATTACTTGAGGGGCCTCCCCGATACATGGCGTCGATGCGTAGCTCTTTGCAATCGATTATGCTAGTTGCACTTTTCATCCTTGGTGGCTCGCTTTCCACTTTGGTTAATTCGGCTACTTGGGATACAACTGACATCGCTGCTAATCCCTCGATATCCAGTACATCGGCCGGTGAGAGTATAGAGGTGGAAATTGTTTCTGCCGGGGCTTCTTCCAGCCAATTACAACTCGAATTACCAGCACTGGAGACTCTCCAAGAATTGGAGATGAGCATCACCCCTACACCACTGAGTAGACCTAGTGCATTCACTTGGGATGATTGGAATCATCCCGACGCAACACAAACGGGAATGAATATTATCAACGGGGCGATGTCTTCTTCTGGACAGGTGATGATAGGATTAGGGGATTATGATTTCAATAATGGCCTCAACGGTTGGTCGACCACTGGGCCGGGAACTCACAATACCATGGCTTGTGGCATGAATGGAACTAGCGGCGGTTCTTTGGCTCTCCATTCCGCAACGAGTGGAATGTCTTTTGAAAGTCCAATTCATGATCTCTCGGCTCTATCCGAGGCTCATGTCACAGCTTGGGTCTTGCAGGGAGGTTCGGGCTGTGCTGAAAGGCCTGATGGTGGTGAAAATATAAGATTTGACTATCAGGATGTGACAAAAAATTGGCACGAATTTCAGATGTATTCCCCCATCTTTACCAATCCAAGTATCGAACAGATGTCCAAGCAATTACCTGCCGCCGCTTTGCATGCTAATTTGAAATTAAGGGTCAGGACAGATAGCGCCAGTTGCACCGGCTGTGATTATTGGTTTGTTGACGACATTAGAGTCCTAGTACCTGGGACTTCTATATGGGAATCCCCATCTTTTGGCTATGCGACCAATGCCACAGAATCACGTGAAATTGGCCCTTATGCTTCAATGTTCATCGATA
Source organism: Candidatus Thalassarchaeaceae archaeon (assembly GCA_963577015.1). Lineage (GTDB taxonomy): Archaea > Thermoplasmatota > Poseidoniia > Poseidoniales > Poseidoniaceae > MGIIa-K2. The sequence goes on along the minus strand of CAUYXQ010000083.1, from coordinate 491 downwards.
GTGCTGTGCCATTAGGAGCAGTGCTTGAATGGACTATTATCGATGCTTGGAGCGGCGATACATTGCCGGGACTTGTCAATCGAACCGAATCCTTAGTCGACCTTTCAGCGGTGGATTGGCAAAACCACGAAGCATTGCGCCTAAAGGTCCTACTCAATGGAAACCCCGCTGGTGAAAGCCCTGAGGTTTACTCGATTACCGGCGGTGGTAGAATAGTCGATCAATTCCATACTTCCCCTCTTTTCGAGGGTTGGACGACCAATGCTACCGGCTGGCCCACGCCTAATTGGGGTGAAACTCCGGTGATAACCGCCGCGGATAGCGATGGTGATGGCGTAGAGGACGAAGAGGACGAATATCCTACTGATAGCCAACGTTGGCAACCGATTTGGCACGAGCAATCACTCAATATATCGGGTCATGAAAACCAGAGTATAAGCACCCCGATTTATACGCTGGGTGTTCCGATTCAAGGGGGGCTGTTGACGGTT
>CAUYXQ010000082.1:0-6694 GCA_963577015.1 Candidatus Thalassarchaeaceae archaeon | reverse complement strand
AATTCTGTCCACATATCAATCGAAATCTGGTAATTCAGGCAGGTTTAGTGGAGGCGGTGCAGGCGCAGTTACCACTTGTTCATCGATAATCTCATCGAGGTTGGGTAAATCTGGAATATTTGGTAATGGTGGCAATTCAAGTGGGTCCATGCCAGGTAGTGGGATGTGGTCGACACCATCGCTGACAAAATCTCTTTCTTTCAAAGGAGCGACCTCTGGAATCGATATCGTCAACTGTTCAATGGTTTCTGCTGCTTGACGCACCTCTGGAGCTTTGATAACCTCACCAACATCTACTTGGCCGAGGTTACTCAGTGCAGAATCGACCACTACCTGTTGTTGTTCCTGCTCTTGACCGACAATACTGGCAACTATTGCCGCAGTCTGCGGGTTGACGAATCCTTGCTCAGCCGTGGCAACCGTGGTATCCATGCTCTCCAACTCCGTGTATCGAGCACTCGACGAAATATTCTCAACCGACATCTCGGCGTGATTACGTCCAGTCCAAGCCGAGATAATCCCAGTTAGTAAACCAGAAAAAAGTATCAACCATTCTTGCATACTCCAAGAAGCATCAGCCCAAATTCCTGCACCGGTAATCAATGAAGTGAAAGATAATTTCTCACCGATATGATCTGGATAGCGGTTGAAAAACAGGTTTATCATTGCTAAAGCACATACGGTTATTGCACCACTGCGCAGAATCAGTGTAGTTCGAGGATAAACAGGGTCCATGGGATAAACCCAGACAATACTCTTTGCCTCAAGAATGTTGGCTCTCAGCAGCGGTCACGGTATTGGCCATCAACATGGCGATTGTCATCGGTCCAATACCGCCGGGAACCGGGGTGAGATATGCTGCAACCTCTGCGACATCTGGATGAATATCACCAGCAAGGCGCCATCCTCTCTCTTGCAAGTCGTCATCGATGCGATTGATTCCTACATCGATGATTATCGCTCCTTTTTTGACCATGTCAGCTGTCACCATACCTGCACGGCCTACTGCAGCCACGATAATATCAGCATCATTGCAGGCACCAATAAGGTCCTGAGTGCGAGAATGGGCAATAGTAACGGTAGCATCTGCACCTTTACTAGCGAGTAGAATTGCCATTGGCATGCCCACGATACGAGATCTGCCGATTACTAGCGCTTTCTTGCCTGAGAGTTCAAGCCCGTAAAAAGCAAGAATTCGCATGACACCAGCCGGGGTGCAAGGTAGAAGTCCATCGCTTCTGCCTTGGACTAAACGACCGAGATTGATGGGATGAAAACCATCGACATCCTTGGTAGGAGATATCAATTCAGTGAGCGCTTCCTCATCCATGTGCCCGGGGAGAGGGGATTGAACAAGGATACCGTGAACATTTTCATCACGATTCAGTTCAGTGATGATTTGCCTCAATTCTTCTTCAGAGGAATCGTTTGAGAGGGCAATATGGGTAGAGGTGATGCCAAGGCGTTGACATGTCTTGATTTTATTGGCCACATAGACCTGACTCGCGGCATCATCGCCAACGATTATCACCGTAAGGTGAGGTGTAACTGAACAAGCGGAAATCCGCGCTAGTAAGTCGGATTCTAAGTCCTTAGCGCAGGCTTTGCCATCTAGAGGCTGTGCGACCATCACCCATTGCCAGCCGCGTTCTGCTCATCAATTAACCGACTACATCAACTGAGATTACCAATCGACTGTGCGGCCCAAATCCCAATTCCATAAGCCAGAATAGTGGCCACGATTCCAGTAGCCATCGAAATTTCAAAACCATAGCCTTTTCTCAACATCGCTGGTAATACGATAAAGAGTACCATCGAAGGAATAAGCAGCCAGAGAATACTCTCGGAGAGATCTGCAACCTTGGTGGTATCTTTGGTTTCTCGATATAACATCGATAAAGTGATGATACTGGTGAATGGTAATGAAACCAATAAGGCACCAAAAACCGTAGTTCGCTTTGCTAATTCGCTTGCACCGACGATGATTGCTCCGCCGAGCACACCTTTTCCAAGTAGATCGAGAAATACCATGAAAGGCTACTCACGATACTATACTCAAGACTTTCGCTCATTCCTCTTCCTCGAGCCAAAGTTGTAAATTACAATTTGGGCAAGACCATGAGGTCGGCTTCTTGCCATCGACAACTTCGATATGACTGCAATCACCACAAAGAATCGAAGTACGAATCGGTTTGTCAAGAGTGGTGTCGATACGATACATCACCTTACCCGCTTCACTCATTTTTTCAGCAGAGGGTAACCATGATGACACTTCTTCTGCGCTCATTTCCATCGTGGAAGGCGTTGACATACCAATTAGGAAAAGAGCGATGCCTGTCAAGCCAATAATGCCACCGGCGGCATTACTGGCGCCGAAAAAGACCATTGCACCAAAAACCAGACATACGAACCCGGTGATTAGAAAATTCTCGCGTTTGTTGCGCATTGACTCACCTCAAGGCAGAGGCGAGAGCAGCAGCAACCCTCTGGCAGCCAGTCAGAGGCAATGAGCATAAACCGATACGGATACCTCCCTCGAGAGGGACGACGAATACATCGTGGCTCGCACAATGTTCAGCAACCATCTCTGGCTGATCACATTCCAACCAGGCAAAGAATCCATCATGAGCCGGATTGAGTACAACCCCCTCTTCTTCACAGGCGGAAAGAAGAACACTACGACGATTGTCGAGAATACTTTTGAGGCGGTCACATTCGCCAGCCCATGCATCACCTTGCTCAGACGAAGAATGTAAATCGGACAAACAATACTGAGCGATACGAGGCGCAACACTCCAAGTGGAACGGCCGGTAACACCAAACACATTGTGCAAGCGATCAATCACCTCTTGCTCGGGGTGAAGGCTGATCAAGACCCCGGTTCTCAAGCCATAGATGGTGTGGGATTTAGAAAAGGAAACCGCGAAACAAAGCAGTAAATTCTCTGGCCAAGGCGAGCCACTATCAAAGATATCGACAATACTGTCTGCCCAACCATAAGTATCGTCAGCATAAAGGCTGTAAGCGGTATCTATCACCAGAGTATGACCTATATCTGGGTCTGCAAGTGCACTGGTAATCAGTGAATCAAGCAGGGCGGTGCGTCCCCCTGCAGTCAATGACAGGCCGGTCGGGTTGTGAGCAGGGTCATTTAGCCAAATCATGATTTTATCTTGTTTCATCTTCAAGGAAGATATGCTCTCCTCAAAAGAAACCAAATCGACATAGGGATGTTGTGAATCCCCAGTCGGCAATAATGGCCAAGTCTCAATCGAAAGGTCACAGCCGCTCAAAAAACCATCATATGGAGCCCAGTGACGGTCTCTAAGTAATATTGAGTTACCACGTTCAAGTAGATTAGCAGCCGTCAAATAAAGCGCACCAGAGCCACCCGGTGTGGCGATTGAGCCGATAGAAATACCAGAATCCTCAAGTCGTTCCCGGGCATTACCTAAGGCTAGACTCTTGGAAAGATCTAGAAAACTCGGCAATCCTTTCAATGGAGCATAGGCTGAAAACTCGACTGTTGGACAATTTTTAATCGATTCTACTACCGCAGAATTCGTTGCTAGACTGCCGTCTTCCTCAAGTAAAGAACCAACGGTAGCATTGACAGCATCACTACCAGAATCACGAGCCTTCTGATATCTAGCGAACCACGAAAAAATTGCATCATTGCCATGCTTACGAAGTGCATGGGCATTGAGCAGTGTCTCTCCAGCCATATGCTCGGCCATCAAGGCGCTGGATATTGTTCTGCCGACGCATTCATGAGCCCTTCCTGTCTGGCCGACATTGCGCCAACGTAGCATAGCTGGTAGTGCTTCGGATTTGTAATCCGACGGTCGGGGGTTCGAGTCCCTCCGTTGGCTCTCAGTACACAGCGATGATAGTCACAAGTTAGTGATTCTCACCCCTTCGGTGGTGTTCACTCGTTTCGCTTGCTCAAGCGATTCAATCGTCTCACAAGGGACGATAATAATCCAATCGTGTCGTCATAATGAAGACCCTCCCCCTTCTGCCACATCTGATGAGCAACTTGGATAACCGCGAGAAGCGCATGCTCTTGGCCCTACAGGGCCGGAAAGGAGCATGGACTCTCGATGAGGTTCTAGGCGCGTGTATGTGGGATGACCAAGCCTATGTCGCCACCGCTGGCCACGGCCTATCCAATCGCGGTCTTGTCGACATCAAAGAGATGACTGCGGCCACTCTTCGCCATGGCCCCGAAGGTGAGAACGCCGTAACAGAGGGTTTGCTAGAAGCCAGATTATGGGCTTGGATTCAAAATAGCGACGAGCCGAGCATGTCTGCTCTATCCTCTGCATTTGCGCGCAGTGAATCAGGACCAGGTATCGGCTTGCTCAAAGGATTGGGGGTCTCCATCCAACAGGGAGTGCTAATCGCTACAGATTCAGACTCTGTCAGTGCGGCAATAGAAGAGCGCACAGCCTTCATCACCTCACTCAAAGGTAGTGAGGAGATGATTTCTCACTTTACCAACCGTCGTGGCTTGATCGAAGAGGTCTTGACCACGACTCGAACATGGCAGATAAACACAGTTGGAATGGCGATTTCCGCAGAGGAGTTGACCGAGAGACAAGTTGTTAGCCAAATCACCCCTGAATTATTACAAAGCGATGAGTGGAAGGAGATGGAGTTCAAACCATTCGATGTCACCTTAGAAGCAGCCATGCCTCGCTCTGGTCGCTCTCATCCGATGCAAGCCCTAATCGAGCGCATTCGCGCTATCTTCTTGGAGATGGGCTTTTCTGAAATCGTTGATGATTATGTTCAGAGTGCCGGTTGGAATATGGATGCATTATTCATCCCCCAAGACCACCCTGCACGAGAGATGCAGGATACGTTCTATCTTGAAGAACCAACTGCGATTGAGGTTTCAGATGAATTGATTGGACAATGGCAAGCGATTCACGAACACGGTGGTGAAACCGAATCTATCGGTTGGGGTGGCCAATTCGACCCCGAGGTATCAAAGAAAGCATTATTGAGAACTCATACCACGGTAAACACAGTGCAATATCTCAAAGAAAACCCCGATAAACCATGCCGGGTTTTCACGGTAGACAGGGTGTTTCGCAAGGAGAGTATCGACCGCACTCATCTGCCTGAATTCCATCAAATCGAGGGCATCATCATGGAAGAGGGTGCTAATCTAGCGATGTTGGTAACCACTCTCAAGGCCTTCTACGCCAAGATGGGTTATCCCGAGGTAAGGGTGCGCCCGGCCTATTTCCCCTATACCGAACCAAGTCTCGAAGTCGAGGTTAAGTGGCGCGGCAAGTGGCTCGAATTAGGTGGGGCTGGAATCTTCCGTCCTGAAGTGACCGAGCCACTTGGCATCAAATGGCCAGTATGCGCTTGGGGTATGGGATTGGAACGCCTAGCCATGCTCGTGCTCGGCCTTGATGACATTCGTCAACTCTACATCAGCGACCTCGCTTGGCTGGCCGAGCAACCAATCTTGTGATTCGGTAATTTTATCCGTCGACGATTGCTGTCACTGATTGAGAGAAGAACATGATTCCAAATCGCTGGTACGCGGTGCTTGAGTCAAGCAAGTTACGTGCTAAGCCGGTCGCTATTGAAAGGCTTGAGCAAAAACTAGTGCTATGGCGCGATGCTAAGGGCAAGGTCGTGATTCAAACAGATCGTTGTATACACAAGGGAGCACAATTGAGTTTGGGAAAAGTGCTTGATGGCTGTCTTGAATGTCCTTATCATGGCTTGAGATTTGACCCCAAGGGTGACTGCGTATTAGTGCCATTCAAAGATAGGGACTCTAAGATTCCAGAGGGGTGGCATATCGAGTCTCATAATTGTCGTGAGGAAAAGGGCTTGATCTGGATGTGGTATGGTGAAGAGAAGCCCGAGGGGGATGTACCTTGGTTCGATAATTTCCCTTCTACATTACAGAAAACCTGGCAAGCGGGGACTATTTGGCCCTACCACTATAGTAGACTGATGGATAGCAATTTCGATGTCTATCACCTTCCATTCGTTCATCATTCATTCTTCCCCAAGGTAGGCCCGGTCGTTACCGACTATCAGGTCGAAGACCATGGTGACTTGATTAAGACAATCACCACTCTCGATGAATATGAATCACAACGCAAAGGTGACAAGGGTAAGAAGACCTTTGTCGTCGACGTGATGATGCCAAATCTGTTATATCTTGAGATGAGTGCAAAATTATCCCTACTGGCGATAGTTACGCCAATCGATGATCAAAGGTCATGGGTCTTCGCTCGTTATCATGCGGCTGTTCCCTTCGGAGGCTTGGCTGCATGGGTAGTCGGTAGATTCGAATATAGCATTTTCCAGAAACAGGATAAGAGAATCCTCGACACCCTTCCCAAAGGCCCATTACAGCCGGGGGAGTATCACTATGGTTCGGTCGACAAGGGTAGTATCCTGTGGCTGAAAAAGCGAGATGCTGCACTCAAAGAATATAATGGGGAAAGCGAGACTTGACGCTCAATCCTTCCATTCATCCCATAACTTGGTGCGCTTGTTACGAATGAACCAGCGACCACTGGAATCGGGCCACTCGATATACTCGTGGCCGTCCTCTTCGTTGAGTTCACCCTCTGTCTCTTTAGGCGGGGTATTCTTGGATTTAAATTCGGCTTCATCGCCTTTGCCACTGGCTTTACGCTTGCGCTCTGAACGA
>CAUYXQ010000081.1:0-6731 GCA_963577015.1 Candidatus Thalassarchaeaceae archaeon | reverse complement strand
TACGAAAAGCTGCGACCAATGCATCTACCCATCGCTCTTTATTCATGGATAGTGATTCCAATAAGCGTACATTGATTCTTCTCGACGAAGTCGACCACCTCACCGGAGGATTGCGTGCACTTTCTGAAGATAGATTGAAAAAAAACCTCAGTCGTGATGAGAATGCAAAAGTCGTAAGTGGAGATAGTGGCGGTAAGGCGGAGTTATTGCATCTCCTCAGCGAGACCAAACAACCGGTTCTTCTCGCTTGTAATGAGGAAATGGGTTTGTGGGGACGCGGTAGTTCATGGCGCTCGACTAGAGATCGATTTATGCGTCATTTAATCGCCATTAGATTCACCAGAGTCAAAAAAGATGGTTTACGGCGGATTGCCAAAAGGATTCTTGCAAGTGAGAATTACACTGTCGATACTGATGGATTAGATGAATTGGTCGAGAGAAACCCGGGCGACCTCAGAGCCTTAGTGCGTGATTTACAAGTGATTTCGACCCTCGCCGACAATCATATTTCCAAACAGGATGTAATCGCTCATTACCAATTGGGCCAACGTGACACCTCATTGGAGGTATTCAGTGGCCTACAAGAACTCTACATGGCGCGGACAGCAGATAAGGCCAGTAAGATTGCTCGAAATCTAGACAAGAGCCCAGATGATCTCATCGCTTGGGTCTCGTGGAATAACGCTGCGGTAATGACTGATAAATCTTCTATAAAACGTGCTTCTAAGGCTCTGTCCATTGCTGATAGCCTTCTTGCCTCACGCTTCACAAATACTGCACAAAGGTCTTGGTATTGGGGCTCTCAATTAGCATCTCTATCGGCTAGCGTCACCTCTAATGCTGGTCAAGAAGGCAGAATATATTGCTCCTTTCCTGATTTTTTACGTTATAGTGGAGCGTCGGTGCGAAGTTCGATAATCGAACGCCTCGCCGATACCTGCGGTTGCTCACGGAGTGCGGTAATCGAGGAGATATTGCCACCTTTATTGGCGGTTCAAAATGGTAATGGTGACGATTTCTCAATCTCTTTGGCATTGGGTCTTAGTCCTGAGGAGCATGCTTCACTCTCGGGATTGAATACCACTCATAGGTCGACCAAGGACTTGATGGAAAGGTACTTACTCGAGATGAATAGACCAATTGAATCACCGGTTGAGGAATCAGTACAAACCACGCCTCCTAAGGAAGAAGAGAGCAGTGCAGATAGTGGGCAGAAGACACTTTTTTGAATCAGCGTTTTGAGAATATATTTCTAAACAACTTTATCGAATTTCGATCTGGAGCATCTCTCTTTTCGCGTTTCCAAGTGTTGGGATGAAGCAATAATAATGCTGTCAATAATTCGAGACGACCAAACCACATCAATGCAGAAGTGGTAATCAACGCTCCAGAATTCATTTCAGCCCAGGTGGTACTGGGACCATAAGACCCTAATGCCGGCCCGGTATTACCTAATGATGCGGCGACGACTGAGAAAATTGTCTCGAAATCTGAACCCGGCATGAAAAGTGCTAGAGCGATACATGCTAAAGAAAACAGCATTATCCACACGAATAGCATACCGATAATCATTCCTAAACGTTCCCGTTGCACAACCTCGCCATTCATCCTGATGCGCTGAACCTTTCGCGGTTGCGTGATACGACCTATCTCACGTAGTGCTACTTTGAATGCGAGATTTATTCGCAGTACTTTGAGGCCACCAGCTGTCGAACCTGCACACCCTCCTACTACCATTAATAGGATAATCAACACATGGGTAACCACCGGCCAAATGCCATAATCAGTAATCACATAGCCGGTTGAGGTACCTATTGAAACCACGGTGAAAACCGCATCCCTAAAGCCGCTATCTGAGCTATCCGAGGCATATAAGACAGTGGTGATGAATAGTGTAATCACTGTTATCATCCCAATAAAGAATCGCCCTTCTTCATCGCCGAAAGATTTCTTCCATTGTCCTTCCCAAGCAAACCAGATCAAGGTGAAATTGATGCCTGCCAAGAGCATGAAAACAATGATAATCGTCTCGACTATCGCAGAATCATAGAACCCTATACTTGCATCATGGGTCGAAAAACCGCCGGATGGCATTGTGGTCAAGCCATGGTTGATGGCATCGAATACCGAGAGGCCACCGATCGACCACAATAAAAAAATCTCCAATAAGGTCAGTACAAAGTAAATACTCCATAAGGTAAGTGCCGTTTGTTGAACCCTTGGCCTTAGTCGTGAAAGTGAAGGACCGGTTAATTCGGCTCTAGCCAATGCCATTCCACCGCCAAGAATACGTGATAGCATGAGCATTCCTAGCATTATGATTCCCATTCCACCTAACCACTGGGTCATCGAGCGCCAAAGTAAAACCCCTTTAGGTTGGGAATTGATACAGTCAACGGTCACTCCGGCGATACAATTGGGACTCATCGAATAGTCGATTACAGTGGCCCCTGTAGTGGTAAAACCACTCATCGACTCAAACCAACTATTTATCGCTCCTCGTGTTATATCTATCATACTGGAATCTGTAAAAGGCCCATGGAATACCCCGCTGAGCCAAAAGGGCAAACTACCGATTAATACTGCGAACGGCCAAGCCAGAGCAACTGCTGCAAAAGCCTCTCTATCACGCAATCTTTCACTGGTATCGGTTCGTACAAAATATCCGAGTAGGAGTAGTCCAATCATCCCACTCAAAAACGTAGGAACCAAAAATGATTGAGCAGCCATGGCAAAACCATCCATTCCCCAGGTAACTATGAAGCACAGTACCAATGGTGCGGTTAGGGCAATCATGGTCCAGCCCACAATCAGGGCAAGCACGTCTTTACGCATTTTTCACACCTTGAAGCGTTTTTCTAAATCACTAACCCGGTCAGGGGGTAGGAAAATCGTTATGCGGTCACCTAGTTGAATCGTTTTGGAGGGCGAAGGCCGTAAGGTTTCAAGTCCATTTGCAGTTTGCCGTTGAATAAATGCAACTTTACACCATTCTGGTAAGCCCGAATCAGCTAGAGATTTACCAACAAATTTCACTTTTTCACCAACGGGTAAACAGATACCCACTACGTCAGAAATAGAAGAAAGAACTGCGTATGGTCCCGGTAACTCTGAGTGGATTTTTGCTAACATTCCATCGACAGCAATACGATTCTTATCGACGGCAAAGGTAATCCCCATTCTCCTAACGACATTTACCAAATCGGTAGAGGAGAGGATTAAACCAGTTCTCTCCACCCCAAGATCACTGGCTAGAAGGGCTGCAGCAATCGACTCATTATCATTGGTGAGTGCGGCGATTGCAATGTCGTGTGAAGCGATTTCGATCTCGGAGAGCAAACCCTTGTCGAGATGGTCTCCATGGATTATTTCCAACTTGGAATTACTCGCCATCTCGGTCCCCGCCAGAGAATTTGCTTTTTGCAGGTCCCTCTCGACAATGGTGACACTACCTCCACGAGCCAATATCTTCTCGGCGATTCTAACCCCTACTCTACCAGCTCCAAATATCGCCACTCTTGGCGCAATAGGAAAGTCGACTACCTCGTGACCAAATATCCTTAGAATTCTATTGAAAGAAGCTTCACCTGTTGTCGCAATTGCAATCCGGTCATGTGGTAAGATTTTATCATCCTCATTCGGAATCTTCCCGGGCTCAGATTGGCGTTTCAAGCCGACAATCAACGGCATTCCACCTTCGATTCTCTTGCTTGATTCCCTCAAGGTCGAGAAGGTGACCTCACCAGCATCAGCAGTAACATCTAATTCGAGGATAAATGCGCTAGAACCAAAAGGAATAACTTGTTCAAATGATGATGACTTCAGACCTGTCATCAAGCGATCTATCGCACCATCGATTGGATTTATTACAAAATCCACCGTAGTCCATTCCTTGAGTTCACCACTCAATGACTCTGCGACTAATGTCGGGTCATGCAGACGGCAAATCGTGGTAAGTGTACCACCATTGCCATTGGTTGCTTTAGCATGGGCGTGCTTTGCTAGGGCACATGACATTAGATTCCTCTCATCTGATTGAGTTGCAGCGATATAGGCATGGGCATCTTCAATACCCGCTTCAATGAATTTTTGTCGATGGGTCACATCGCCTTGAATAACCAAAGCATCGAGTCCTTGAGCCCTCTTTACAGCGCGGGCATCATGGTCCATTAGCACCACATCCTTTGACTCATTACGTAGAGCCTGTGCTAATTCGGTACCGACTCTACCGGCACCTCCAATAATGATTCTCATTTTTAGCCCCCGAAGTCCTCTACGGAGTATTTATTCTCCCAATTTCCACCGGTGATTATAGGTTCTCCTTGGGTGTAATACATCCTTGGTTCTCTTGAAATAACTCCTTGATAGGCATTATCATACTTGGTTCCATGATAATAACCATTGATTTTTTCGCCACTCGAATCTGGTTGCTCTATCCAATTAATGTAAGCGGTTGGCGTTTGTATCAGCCATTTTTTATTCACCACGTCCACTGGAGCTTCGATATAGCATGAACTTATGGATATTCCAACTTCCGCACAGTATTCATCCGAGAGTGGCATCATGATATATGCCCAACCGTGCCCTTCCCAGCGGCCATAATCAGCGGCGGTAAGAGCGCCAAAAACATACCAAGTAGGGACGTTCTTCACTCTCATTATGCTCATGAAGGCATTGGATTGCTCGTCACAATCGCCAACGCCTTGGGCGAGGCAATCATTACCACTACGTGGTGGCTCGCCAAAACTGGAACTGACCGCCATCGTGTATAATTCCTGAGCGTTAGGATATCTCACAAAGGAATCTGCACTCGGGTCGGCCATATAATCAAAGGCTGCGCGTGCAAATGCGTAGACATTATCTTTCATACTGGCGGGCAAGGAAGCATCTATCTCGGTCGCTGCTTGAATCACCGACGGTGCAGTATTCGTACCATCTATTGCCCAATTGGCAGCACCGGTAGCAGCGCGATTATACCAGGTTTTACTTAAGGCGAAAGTACTTGTTCGAATACCCTGCTCACGATTCGCTATTTCGGAGAACGAACCCGAGCGTTCGATATTGATTCCCTCAGATTTACCATCAATTCGACTATCAACCTTTACCGAATTCCACCAAGAAAAACTAGTGGATTTCAATTTGATCACTACATCTACTCGGCGATGACATGAGACCTCGACCAATAAGCGTGTGGCCATGTCTGAACGTTTACAGGTTTCACTAGCCGTGGTTTCTGGATCAAGGTGACTGGCGACCTTGATACAGGGACCATGATAGCAATAGTCCACAGAACTATCGCTCGGTCTGGTCTCAGGCCACCATACCTCGGTACCTTTTTGTGTAGTTATATTATTAGCACGACTCTTTTGTGCACCATCTGTATCTACAGTAATGGTTTCACCATCAACTAATACCTTAATCGAAAGGATTTTCTGAATGGTGATTTTACCGGGAGATTTGGTTGCATCACTAAAGGCAAAACCACTGCCATGTTCGAAATTATAGACCTCGGGTGGCAGCGGTATACTCTCTACTATCCCTGCTACTTGAGAATCATTATTCCAGTAAGATACCGTTCTGACCAAGGTATATTCGGTCTCGTATGGATATTCATAACCAGGCATTACCATATCGGCTGCTAATTCTTGGATTTCAGCCCATTGTGCTAAGGCATATTGCTTGGCATCTGGTGAAAGGAAAACAAAAGCGACTAGTCCGAGCATAGCGAGTTGGTAGATGCGTGATTTTTTCTTTCCACGTCGACGCCGCATAGGTTTCGCAGCCTGCCTCGGTGCCAATCCCCTTTTGGCGCCACGTGATGATGCACGCTGAAATTCGCCCTTCTCACGGCCGCCCATTCCAGAAGCACCACTAATCACCCTACCGCAACTATAGCAGATAGAGTCCCCTTCCATGGTCGGGGATAAACAGAATGGACAACTTCCCATCATGCTGACCATGTTCGGCGCCTCCATGAAGGTTGCTGAGGGGCAACCTTTACCTCTCTTTAAGAATGATAAGGAGTTCATTAGTCCTTAGCACGTTGAATAAGTGCATACTTACTCTTCTTCAGAACTCGCTTCTCTGGCCTTTTCTGCCCATATGCGCCTAAGTCGCCTTCTCGCCGGTTTTGGCACTGCAGCCCATACCCATTTCTCTGCATTTCTTTCAGCCAGTAAGACCAACGGGATGATGAAGATCCAAGTCAAAGGTTGAAGGACTGTGAAATAGAGTGCGGATAAGAAAACCGTACGAATAATAAACGAGCGAAACACCGCTCGCCACCGCTCACCCTCAAGCATACGATAGCCATGATGAGCGCAGATTAATGCCTCGCTACGTGGGGTGATAATTGCCAAAACAACTAGGTTGGCTATGATAAATACACTGACCTCATGCACTTGAAGAGTACGAAATATAAGATACATCGAAGTCATTCCTCCAATTGCTAAACCCAAGGCCCACCCACTGGTCGGTTGGGAACCGGTTTTACGTACTCTCACTCGTCTCAGCATCATATGAATCACCACACTACCTGCTAATATTATCACTAGATTGGAAATCGAATTACCAGCGGTTTCTCCGGTTAATCCAGCGGTAATGAAGGGTACGAAGATGAAACGGTCAGTTAGAGAAGCGTATATTCCACCAATCAATATACCCCAGAAAATTTGATTCCATGCGGTTGGTAAATCATAAAATCCTGAAAATCGCGTCATCACTCCGCGCCA
>CAUYXQ010000080.1:0-6742 GCA_963577015.1 Candidatus Thalassarchaeaceae archaeon | reverse complement strand
GGTATTTAGCAATGTCAATTCACTACCATTGACCTCAACACCCGAATATGAGGTTGATGAATGGTCGAAATCCGCCGAACTATCCCATGAAAAAGCACTCTTTACCGGCCAGACATTTGCTGCAAGTGAGAGGTCTATGCCCTTAACGACGTTGCCTTCAGGTATGGCTACAGAGAGGTCGCCAGTGATCCCATTCGGACTACTGCCGACCACTACGTCGATGCTTGAACCAACGGAAAGTGGGCTTGCAGAAACCAAGGGAGCCGCTACCATCAACAACATGAGCGAAGTGAGGAAATAGGCTGCTCTGTTCATCCCCATGCCTATGGCATGGTTGGTCAAGTAGTTAATACTCACTTCAACAAGTCATATGGACTCCATTCGCTAGCGAGTGGTATGAGAGATGTCGAGCAACTCAAAAAACAAGCTGGCATCCGTGCATGTAACTTTGTCAAAGAAGGCATGAAAGTGGGATTAGGGACCGGTTCAACAGTAAAATATTCAGTGATAGAATTGGGGCGCAGAATCAACGAGGAAGGTTTGCAGATAGTTGGAGTGCCAACAAGCATAGTTACCGCTGATTTGGCAAGGGAAGTAGGCATCCCTCTGGTCGAACTCGACGAGGTAACCAATCTCGATATCGTAATCGATGGCACCGATGAATTCGATTGTAATTTCCAACTGATCAAAGGAGGAGGGGCTGCCCTCTTGCGCGAAAAAATCGTCGCCCAACAATCAGCGGCGATGGTCGTGGTCGCCGATGATAGAAAGGAGGTCAATACCCTCGGGTCATTTCCACTCCCAATAGAGATAACACCGTTTTCCCATGGTATTACCATCGATAGAATATCCCAAGAACTGGGCTGTAAAGTAACTCTGCGCACTGTAAGTGGACAGACGCTTACTACAGATAATGGCAACTATATTGCCGATGCTCATACCGGTCCAACAATCACTAATCCCACCTCCTGCGAAAAGGCGTTATTGCAAATAGCCGGCGTGGTTCAAGTGGGGTTATTCATAGACATGTGTGACGTGGTTATTCTCGCTAGTGAAAACGGGATACGGACTCTATCCAAGCCCGATGGAAGACTCGGTTGATGCGGCAACCGTAAATACAGGCGGCACTCCGGCGAAAACGGGCCATTAGCTTAGTCAGGTAGAGCGACGGACTCTTAATCCGTAGGCCGCGGGTTCGAACCCCGTATGGCCCGTATCGTAATGTTTCATAGCGAAGGCTATACCCGGTTCAAACTACGCGATTGTATTTGATTTCATTGGTTTTCATCGCCAATTGTCGTTCCCGCACCGCCGCGCAACGCGGCGATTGCATCTCCGGGTTGACAGATTATCGCTTTGATTGAAGGTGACTTCTCTACCGCCTCTATCAATGACGAAACCTTTGGCCCCATCGATCCAGAAGGAAATTGACCATCCTCCATGAAACCTTTGGCAACCCCAATAGACATACATGGATGTGCAACTTCGGTTTCCAAACCGAAATCTGTCTTCAGACCATCGACTGCAGTTGATAAGATCAGTGCATCAGCCTTCAATTCTGTCGCCAACAGCGCCGACAACCTATCTTTATCGACAACCGCAGGAATCCCTAGCCACTCCTCGCCATGACGAATCACGGGGATGCCACCACCACCGCCGCAGATTACCACCGCCCGCAAATCCACAAGTTGAGAAATCACATCGATATCAAGCAACCTTAGAGGTGTAGGGGAAGCCACAACCCGACGCGGGCCATGTATGGTTTCTGCCACATCCCACTCATCGGTAAATACGGCCTCATCTGAGAGAATAGGCCCGATTGGTTTGCTTGGTTTTTCGAAAGCAGGGTCATCTGCGGCAACCTCAACCCTTGTGAGAATAACCGCAGTTCTTTCGGGACGTTGCCTCCTATATAGAATTGAATCTAAGTTGAGGGACAACTCGTGACCTATCATTCCTTGAGTAGCTGCAACCCATGAATCCATCCCCTTATGATGCTCGGCATCAAGTGTTAACAAGCGCCCTATTTGTGGCCCATTACCATGGGTGAGAATCACTCGCCAACCTCCTTCAAGGAGGTCGATGACGTCTGATAGCACCTTGGCTAGGACCAGTGCTGATTGTTGTTCATCGGCACCAGTTGGCGAGGAAAGAGCATTTCCGCCAATCGCATAGATGACGAGCCGAGCCATACCTCGACTCACCTTCCATTCGGTTTGATGGTTTCGCCGCTATGAAGAATGACCGTGGGATTGAAGGACGTGGCACCTTACGTCCGGCCATGGCGAAGGATGTCTGGATTGGAAAAGTCCAGTCGGGTTTGCACGATGGTTGCCAAGTCGAGTTGAAAGGCTGGGTTAAGCGAACCCGTGGTTCTAACCGCATTCGTTTTATCGTCTTGAGAGACTCGACCGGTTCAATTCAATGCGTAGCTAAAAAGGAGGTATTGGGCGATGAGAATTTCGAACAAGCCGCCAGCGTATTGATCGAGGCTTCGCTAATAATCAAAGGAACTGTGAACGTCGACGAGCGCGCACCTGGCGGCCATGAATTGGTCGTATCTTCAGTCGAGGTCATCGGTGCTGTTAGAGAGGATAGCCCATTTCCAATAACCGAGTCGGCGATGAGTGCTGCCGATGGCGGTGAGACCGAATTCCTACTCGATAATCGACACCTCTACTTGCGAACCGGGCGTATGACTACAATGCTGCAGATTCGCTCATCGGTATTTGGTGCAATCCATTCATACTTCCGAGATCTCGATTTTGTCGAGTACCAAGCACCGTGCTTTGTCGCCGGTGCAGTCGAAGGCGGATCGACCCTCTTTGAGGTGCCATATTTTGGCCGCAAGGTCTACCTGACACAATCTTGGCAACTCTATGCAGAAGCAGCGATGCCAGCACTGGAACGCCTCTATACGGTAGCTCCATCTTTCCGCGCAGAAAAAAGCCGAACTCGCCGTCATTTAACCGAATTCTGGCATGCTGAAATGGAGATTGCGTGGGCCGGTAATAACGATGTAATGGCCCATGGCGAAGGCGTTGTCCGTCATATCTGCAAGACTCTACTTGATGAGAGAGAAGAGGAATTACTCAGTCTCGACCGTGATTTAGATTTGATCGCCCGCTACGCTGATAACCCATACCCACGAATCCGTTACGACGAAGCTGTTGAAACCCTGCAGGCCATGGGTGTGGATATAGAATGGGGCCAGGACTTGGATTATTCCAAGGAGAAGGTGCTTACCGCTGACTTTGAAGTACCACACTTCTTGACCCATTATCCCAAAATTGCCAAACCATTTTACCATCGTGTAGACCCTGATGATGAAAAATATGTTCTGTGTCACGACCTTTTAGCACCAGAAGGGTATGGAGAGATTATTGGCGGTGGCGAGAGGACTTGGAGTGAAAAGGAGATTCTTGAGCGGATCGACGAAGAGGGTACTCCTCGAGAACCATACCAATTTTACATCGACACACGAACCTACGGCGGTGTGCCTCACGGCGGATTTGGATTAGGTGTTGACAGAGTCTGTTCTTGGCTAAGTGGAGCGGACCATATTCGCGAGGTCATACCTTTCCCAAGGGACTCGCGCCGCGTCACTCCTTGATCCAATCGAGTAATCGTTGCAAAACCAATGTTAGGTCTTTTTCGCGAATTGTAACATCGGCATGGGCCACGGGCTTTTCATCCCAAGGATTGAAACAAATCGAGAGATCACTTTGCTCAAACATGCCGATATCTCCTGATGAGTCTCCTATCGAGGCCGTTTTAGTGATAGGTATTGCCAGCCTTCTCTGCAAGAGCCCCACTATGCTGCCCTTACCATGCATCTGTACCTGATAACGACCGTAATCACCTATCTTGCCATCTTCTGAAAGCCAACCATTGGTAAAAACATGTAATTCACTATCACAGCCGCGATGACGGTCGATTCCGCCCCAGCGGCGGCGCCAAGGGGTTTTTGCTGGAAACATCGCTGCTATTTGATACGCTGTCTCTTGCATTCCGCCGCTGATGATAGCAACCTCACAACCACTTTCAATCAATGTAGATATACATGTTCTCATTCCTTTCATTAGCGGTGTATCAATTGTATGTGCACGTAATGAAGCATCGTCAAGAGAGGGGTCCGCTTGTTTCATCAATGCGATATCGAGTTTCAACCAATCCCATTCATCGAGTTTCCCCTGATTATATAATTCAAAAGCCTCATCGTTATTGATGCCCATGCGATCATAAACATATTGCCAAGTTGAGAGATGGTCGACCAAGACACGGTCCATATCAAAACATATCAAACGCTTCATTACTAACACCTCTTCACTCAGGATAATCGTCGTATTGCGCCTCGACCTGTTTGATTTGCTTACCCATGATATAGAGCATTAGCCCCACCATCATAGAGAATAAACCAATGAGAGTAACACCGATTACGGCCATTCCAATGCCAAGGGTGGTCTGATTGAGTTCCTGATAGGTATCAAGCACATTTCCCGATAATTGATATCCGACGACAAATAGAATGAAACCAGGCAGTAAAAAGGTGATTAGTGGATGCTTTGACTCAAGCATCCAGTAAAATAATTGTCCCATTCTCGATGCGCTAGCCAGTGATTCCCTCTGGGTTACCTTTGCCCTTGATTTTGTGAGTAATACCCTTACATCAAGCCCCTGAGGAAGGTCCAAAGCACTTGAGGTTGGATTTAATTCCGACATCGCCTTTATTCCATTTGATGAAAAACAGATGTGAAGTGGCTCCGCAGAAGAAAGTACCACTGTCTCAGCATCATCAGTCACAGAGTCCTGTGCGGGTAATGACATATGGACGTCCCATTCTTCCCTTGCCCTATTGACCAACATCGGTAAATCCCTCAATCTGAATTCAGAATCGATACGAATAACTAGGGTTTGCTCTTGAAGTTCACAATTATTGAGCAATTTGGCGATGGCGATGGCATGGCTTTCTCCGTCGCACTCGATAACCTTACAATCGCTTTCATTTGCTAATTCGATAGTATCGTCATCACTGCCTAAATCCAGCAGCATTACCTCATTTGCAACCTCACGCGCTCTGACAATTAACGAGATGAGGCGAATCTCAATATTCGTGCCCATCAACACAATACCGAGACTAGCCATAGCCCTCGCAGATTATCATTACCCAAGAAGTTCATGGAGGGAATACCTATCGGGGCTATGTTTGAGGGCTGGAATGTCGGAGTCGTGATTCCGGCTCGCAATGAAGTTGACCACATCAAAGATGTGATTGAAAACCTACCAGAATGGGTAGACCGAATCGTAGTCATAGACGATGGTTCGAGTGATGGTACCGGAAAAGCAGCGCAGGGTGCCACAGTGATTCGACTAGAAGGCGAAGGGGTTGGCGCCGCTATCGATACAGGTCATCGCGACTTACTAGAAAATCTCGAAGACCCTTTCATCAGTGTGGTGATGGCCGGCGATGGTCAGATGGATGTAGATGATCTAGAGGCGGTTATCGAACCTATCATCACCGGAGATGTTCACCATGTGAAGGGTGATAGGTCAGCACATTCTAGTGGATTGACTAAGATGCCAATGTTGAGAAGAATCGGTAGCGCAATACTTGCATTTTTGACCACCCTCGCTTGTGGCCGCAAAATCAGTGACCCACAATGCGGCTACACCGCTACCAGTCATCGGATACTACGCTACTGGGACTGGAAAAAGTCATGGAAAGGTTATGGCTATCCCAATTGGTGGTTGCTGGAATTGACCAGGAAGAAATATGCCATCGCCCAAGTTCCCGTTCTCGCCATCTATGATGGCCAGAAAAGTGGTTTATCCATCCCTTCATTCTTAACTAAAGTAGCACCGATGCTCTTGATAGGCCTACACAAGCGCGCGTTTTCTTGGTTACAAGATGACATGTTGAAGATGGAATCTGTTCTTGGCATCCCTACTGCTATGTTCTACGCTGCCGGCTGGGGTGGGATTGCTCTTGCTATATTGACGGTTGGGGAAGGTCTTGGAATGTTTGTATTTCTAACTCTAACCTGCTGGGCAGTGGCTCATTTTATAGATAGAAAATGGGTTGCGCAAAAAGCGACCAATTAGGGGTGAGGCTCTGACGAAAATCACTGCTCTCGGCTGTGGCTTAATCGGTCATTACGTTGTCGAGAGACTTTTGGCCAAGGGCCATGAATTATGCGTTGTCGACCTGAATCAGCCTCTTCCATTCTCTACTGCGGTTAATTATATCCAAGAAGATGCTCTGACTTATGCCTCTTCAATAGAGACTCAATCAATCGTTCTCAACCTTCTACCCGGCTCGATAGGTGATGAGGTCAGAGCACCATTACTAGAGCGGAGTGCGATAATTATCGACCTAGCATTCAGCGCTGAATGTCCGGATAAATATTTGGAGATTAGTAGGAGAACCGGGGGTAAAATGCTGTGGGATATTGGGGTGGCACCTGGTCTTTCAAACATGCTCGTGGCCGAAGCAAAACGGAGACTAGGTCATCTTGAAGAAGTCATCATCAAGGTAGGAGGAAATCCAACAGAGCCGGACGAAGGCTGGTCGTACATGGCGCCGTTTTCTCCCACTGATGTTATCGAAGAATATACGCGCCCAGCCCGCATAGTGCGCAACGAAGAGATACTGGAAGTAGAAGCACTTAGTGATCGACATCTTATCGAGGTCGAGGGATATGGTGAGATGGAGGCTTTTTTGACCGATGGTCTGCGCTCACTA
>CAUYXQ010000079.1:0-6818 GCA_963577015.1 Candidatus Thalassarchaeaceae archaeon | reverse complement strand
ATTTTCTGGGCTTCCGTTGAACCATTCTAAGGCGGACGAGGATAGGTGTTGCCAGCCCTCGGGAAGAATTATTCTCAGTGGGGTTTGCTGCCTGATGTCGTCTGCTAATACAACGCCTAATCGAACAAGTGAGATGTGGCGTCTTTGACCGGATAAGTCCGCACTTTCATTCCAGCCCCAATATCCGCTATCAATATCGATATTTGACTCGATTATCAGATTATCACTGCTAAAAGGTTGAAGGTCCCAAGTACAACACAATGAATTGATTGAATCGCTATAGGTCATCGCTTCAATAAGATTTTCCAAACCGCTGACATCACCAGCAAACCAACGTTCTACTTGACTCTCGATACCCGCAGCCATTCCTGGCACCAATGGGATTCCTACACTGATATCAAAACTGTGATTTGCTTGCCATAGGGCAGTCGTTTGTTCATTTGCTGCCATTCCACTGACAATTTGCAATATCGCACTACCATTATCTATATCCGAACCGAGTTGCTCTTCTAGCCATGAATCTGTTGGCGGCCAAGTACTTTGACCAACACCAATCGAATTTTTTGTCACGCGTGCAGACCATCCCCCCCCTTCCGTGCCAATAGTGAAATTCAATGATTCCCCGACTTCTATTACCTCACCACTTGCTGAATGAACAAGACGCAAACCATTTGATTCATCCCACTCCGGTGGAATTGTCAGATTGAAGACCGTGGATTCATTTGCGATTGCTATAATGGATTCAGTGGTTCGATAGACGTGCCCGCCGTCACCGCTGACAATCAAATCTAGTCCGCTAGGTGCACTCACGGATGTGGAACCATTTACCTCGACGGTGCTCGACCAAAGTGTTCCGTTTGCCGTTATTTCTACCTCACCGATTCCACTCAATGAAAACAAATCATCAATCGGCAGGTGAGCGTTGATGACAACTGTGCTACTACCACTGGATGGGATGGTAATGGGCATCTGCCAATCAACTGCATAATCAACACACTGAGCCGCTATTGAATAGGTCCGTCCTCGTTCAATATCGAACGAAGAAGGGCCGTCGGTACTAGATACCGCAGCGATGATTAATGCTTGTGACCAAGCATCTCTAATTTCGATATCACAACCACCAAGTGTGAAATTGAATTGATCTTCAACCGCGACCTGTAGTGGTGATATGCTGTCCGCAGAGACATCGACCAGCGCCATTGAAAGCACAAGAACTGAGATGATTAGTACTCGGCGCATGACTTCTGCTCTCATCAATACCTCATCAATAGCATGGGCAATTGTGTGGCAATGTTCAAGGTCGTCTTCGGGACAAGCCTGAGAAGGGGAAGAGTGATGCCGGGCCTAATAACCATGGACGACCTGACCAATGAAGAGATAATCACAATACTCGATGATGCCGAAAGATTGCTACCAATCGCTTGTGGTGAAAGGTATTTGCCGCTTCTACGTGGCCGTATTTTGGGTAATCTCTTCTTTGAGCCAAGCACTAGAACAAGAATGTCTTTTGAAACGGCTATGAAGCGATTGGGTGGCGATGTAATCAACCTCGGCGATGTCAAAAACAGTTCGGTGGTCAAAGGTGAGACCCTTTACGATACCATTCAGATGGTGGATGGCTATTCCGATATCATCGCAATGCGCCATCCACGTCAAGGAGCAGCCCAATACGCTGCAGATGCCTGCAAAGTACCGATTCTCAACGGCGGGGATGGTGCTGGACACCACCCTACTCAAACCATGCTCGATTTATTCACTATTCGCCAAGCACATGGCAAACTAGAGAACCTGCGGGTGGTATTAGCTGGGGATTTGCGCTACGGCAGAACGGCTCATTCCCTTTCTCACGCACTGGTTAGATTTGGCTGTAAAGTTATTTTTGCCAGTCCAGATTCATTGAGCATGCCTGCTGAGATTATCGCCGATATCGTTGGACAGGGGGGGGATGTCGAGGAAACCGATGATTTACTAGCGGAGATTGACCAAGCAGATGTAATCTACATGACGCGTATACAAAAGGAGAGATTTCCCGACGAGGATGAATATCTCAAGGTCGCAGATGCATACAAACTCCATGCAAGAGACCTTGATGATGCAAAATCAGAGATGATTATCATGCATCCTCTTCCACGGGTAGAAGAGATTCACCCAAGCGTCGATGGGACTCGTTACGCCCGTTACTTCGAACAAGCATTCAACGGCGTAGTCACGCGAATGTCACTTATGTGTTGGCTATTGGGAGTCGATGTTCCTGACGATGTCACCGCTGCCTCGGAGGTGATTGAATGAGCGTAAACGAACAGAGTATGCGTAGGGTTACTGCAATTCGCAACGGTACGGTCATCGATCACGTCCCTGGAGGGATGTCGCTGACCGTTCTCAAGATGCTTGGAATAGGTGGTGTGATGTCAAATCCGGTCTCATTGTTGATGAATGTACCAAGCAAGAAACTCGGTTCGAAGGATATAATCAAGGTTGAGGATAGGGAGTTGAATCAAAACGAATTGGATCGCCTTGCCTTGGTTGCACCTGATGCTTCGGTTTCCATTATCAGAGCCTATTCGGTGGCTGAGAAATTAACCATCAACTTAAGTGAAGAAATTGTCAATGTCGCTCGCTGTGCCTTCTCGAACTGCATTACTTCCAATAGTAGAGAGCCACTACCTCATCGCTTACTCATCGTAGCAAGAGATCCTCTTGAAATAAGATGTCATTATTGCGGAAAATTACAGGAAATAAGCGATCTAGCCGAACGACTAATCTGAAGTTAATCCCAGTGTATCTTTCATTTCACAGGATTTGCAAATACTCATACTACTCATCTCGCCACATCTTTCACAAGGCATCGGGTCACTGATGGGAAATGCGGTCTCACCGCGATACAATGCCTTGACCCCATCTGCAAAACGCAAGAGACCATGCCTAGTACCGGGTATATCCGCTTCCATTCTAGCAATATTTTCACGATGCCTAAAACGTAAAGCTATTCCTCCATGAGGGCACTCCTCGTGATGAATTGGCAGATTGTTGAATAGGGCAAGCAAATGAATTTCCTGTTCCGGTATCCAACGTAATGGCACGATTCTAGGTATCATTCCATCCTTGGGACTACCGGTATGAGGGGCCAAACGCAAAGTTCTCTCGACCTCACCATTTTGCACATTCATCAAGATTGTTTGCGCCATATCATCGAGGTTATGCCCGAGTGCAATCACTTCTGCCCCAATACGTTTAGCGAGATGATTTATCCCTTGTCGCCTGAATACACCGCAATAGGAACACGGTGATTTTTTCTCTCCAATCTCGGCCATAGTCACCACCACTTTGTCCATTTCCTCAAAACCTAGTTCGGGATAACTTACGGTTACAAATTCTATTCCAAGATCGATGCACAATTGACGTGCGCACTCCAATGAAGGCGAGCGGTAACCTGCGATTCCCTCATCGACGCAACCTCCAACCAGCCTCACATGGGGGATTTTTCCAATAGACTCAACCAGACTATTGAGCAATACCGCTGAATCCTTACCCCCAGATATCGCCACTAAGATTGTGAATTGCTCAACCTTGGGAATATGCAGTTGCTCTCGCAGGGCCCGATTAAATTTCTTGCGCATACTATCCTCGAGATGAATACCACACAAACTCCTGCCACTGTAAGCCTGATGAACAAGAGCATCACGTGGACATTTTGAGCATCGAGGAATTACGATACTGCCGGGCATAACCGTGCCAAGTGATTGCCGATAAGATACCTCTGGTGTGGCTTTTTTCAATTGCAATAATCAATAACCCAATTGCTAAATTCATTAAAGATGGTATCGTTGATGTAAAATGCAGTCCAGTTGGCAATTTGAAATGGCCCCTCAAATCACCCTACAGGCGAAGATAGAACCCAAACTTCTTGAAGCCGGTTGCAACCTGCCAAGTCTTGAGTGGCGATGTTACATAGGGTCCTCACTGGTTTTTGCTCACTACCCGGCGTTGAGCAAACATTCCTTTTCGACAATCTTGGTTGCTTGGTTGCATCGGTTGGTAATGCTGGTGAAATACCATCGGCAGATTCGGCAAATCATTTATTAAAAAGTTGCCAAATGGTGACTGAAGCGTCATCAGCTGGAACCCTTGAAGAGATCTGGTGCGAAGGAAGTAAGCGGATAATAATCGATCGGATTCGAAGTGATTTGGTCCTGGTATTGGAAGGAGAAGGTGGTCAGTTAGCTCGATGGCGCCATAGTATCGATAGAGATAGAGCCCTAATCGCAGAAATTGCATGAGGTGAGAAGATGTTTGACCTACCATTTGGAATACCCGTCAAGGAAGAAATCGACCCCACATCAGAGACGATTATGCCATTTGATCACGGGGTAATCACAACTTTTCTTGGCCGTAGAAAAACCCCTACTGGTCATCGTCTAGTTCGTTCTGGCCGTATCATTGGCTGGTTGGCTGAAGCAGAAGAGGGGAAGTTTCTCCTCTGTGCTGATGAAGCACGTTTGCGTCTAGAGGAAGTTGAGGGTGAACAACATCGCTTGGTCGCCAAAAGTTGGACTCTGCAAGGGCTGGGATTGGTAGCAGATATCGTTCCTGAAGCATTTGAACACGCAGCTGACAAGCAGGGATTGAGTGCAAGTGGAGACGTATTAGAGAGATTACTATCCCGTGATATTTCGATGATTCTAGAATTGCTTTCACAGAGAGAAGAGGTGCGTGGAGCACTTGCCGCCGATCAAGGAATGTTGGTAGATTCGACAGGTGACTTACCTGGAGATGGCAATGAACTCGCCACGCAAATCGGTAAGACTTTGGCCGATAGAGCTGCTATGGCTAGTAATCTTGGTCTTGGTGAAACTGGTCATTGGACATTACACACCGGAGACTCTTCATTACTTCTCGCCGAAGCTGGAGATTTGGCACTTGCAGTATGGACAGAGGTAGCAGTCGACCATTCTCGCTTGATAAATGCGATTTCAGCATTATTGGATGGAAAGATTGGAGCACTCAGCGCCCATCATGCCCTTCTCCCGTTAGGATTTGTATTGCGCGAAGGGAAAAGTGGTACCGATGCGGTGCTTTCAATGCTCGCCGATGCCTGTAAAGAGGAAGTAACCGGTCATTTGATGTCTGGCAAGAGTGAAAAAGCAACCCAATTGGCGTTGGTAAGAGGAATTCCTGTTG
This sequence comes from Candidatus Thalassarchaeaceae archaeon, assembly GCA_963577015.1. Lineage (GTDB taxonomy): Archaea > Thermoplasmatota > Poseidoniia > Poseidoniales > Poseidoniaceae > MGIIa-K2. The sequence goes on along the minus strand of CAUYXQ010000079.1, from coordinate 1,640 downwards.
CGATTCGCGCAGCCGATGGCCATGACTTGAATGCAGCACTTGACGACCTTACTCAACCGCGAAGAGTTCTCGAATTACATCGACTTCCACTCGGTACAATACTATCTGCAGAATCGGGTAATGTTTCGGGATTTACCTTGCAATCATTCTGTGAGGGGTTGAGTACCATCCGCACTAGAACCGAATCACGTCAAGAATTAATCAGGAAAAAATTAGATACTATGCTCGGCTTTGAAATCGGCATTGAAAAACTAAAAATAAATCGAGCCAATGTTCAATTCAATATCGAGGTTAGCACTGTTAGCAGTGGAATCGATGCCGAGGCAGCGGTGGCAATCGATAGTGGTTTGCGCAGATCTGTAGAGAAGGCAGAACACAAGGTCTCAGAATTAGAACAAGAGGTATCTGCCCTTATCGTAAAACTCGAGGGCGCTGAAAAAGCGAGATTGTCAGCAAAGGTATCGGCTGATGAAGCCAACAATCAAAGCGCTGAATTGCAACAAACTATTGAATCTGCTCATTCTAAACTCGATACAGCCCAAGTTGACTTATCTGAAGCGAGAGCGATTAGTGAAGATTCATCCTCCAGAGCGGAAAGGCTGTCAAAAAGAATCAATGAATTGGAGCACCAACTCTCATCGAGGGCAGTGGAACTAGCACGTGCCCTTGGGGACTCTAAAGCCAGTTCAGAATTAGCAGCACAAATCGAAGAGATGGCGACTAAAGAAGCAACTCTCTCAGCAGATATCGACACATTCTCCAGCCGATTAAAAGAAATGCGTGACTTGGGAGATAATGAGGAACGAAGACTCAGGATGCTCAACGACCAAGTCGAAGCATCGAGAGATAGACAACGAAGGGCCCAAGCTGAACTAATCGAACTCGAAACACGAATCAATTCTAGTGACCTACATCTGAAGAGTTTGGAGGCAGAATCGAGAATCGCCGTAGATAAGGCCGAGGATAGTCGTAGCCGTATTTCACAAGACGAAAGTCGTAGGGACAACCTACATTCAGAATTACGTGAATTGATGGATGAAAGGCGCAACGTATTACGGGAAATTGGTGATTTAGGGGCGCGACGAGGTCAGGCTGAGGCGAAATTATCTATCCTCATCGATCAAGCGGAAGCACTGGCTGATGCCCATGAAGATGCTCTTGAAGATATCAATGAAGCAGAAAAATTACGAGCGAGGCTTTCGGAGGAACCTCTGGCTCAAGCCTTGCTCGATGACGAAGGTACCTTTGAAGCACTGGGACCAATTCTAGATCGGCTCGAACATGCAAGAACCCTAGGATATTCGGTCTCCTTACTCGACCGCGCAGTGGAAAGAGCGCTACAGGTTATTCAACAAACTGTGGACCATGTGGCTAAAACTCCACGCCATCTTCTCTCAAATGAGGTGATGGATTTACTTGAGCGTCAAGTACCAACAACTGCAGGAGCGGTTAGAGGATTGGCGAGATGGAGTGTCCAGCAAAAACTAGAACATCAACTCGGTGATACCGTAAATCACTTAATTTTGGATTTAGAGAATTTATTGGAGGATCACGACCGGGCAATCACCATGTTACGCAGAATCAAAGGTGTGCTTGAACAATTGGAAGGATTGGGAGCACCCGGTGAACAAATCGAGGCC
>CAUYXQ010000078.1:0-6847 GCA_963577015.1 Candidatus Thalassarchaeaceae archaeon | reverse complement strand
GACTTCAGGAGAATTTTAAAGAAAGCCATTGCAGAATTCAGTGATAGTATTGAGGGTGATGCTATACGTAAGCAGCAGATTAACAACACTCTCGACCGCGTGGTAATGCGCGGAATGCCTCTTGATGTTGAGGCTCAACAATTGCTATCGGTTTTGGTTGAAGCTACCACTGCAATGCAAAAATTATCCGAAGATGACGAATGGCGGCGCCAACGTCGACGTCGCATCGAATAATCACGCTCGCCAAGTCGCCCATGATTTGGGGGTTTCCCGGACATGCATGGCAACCAATCGCAAGCGATTCCCATATGAGCTTGTGATTTTATTCTCGATTTGTTCAAATGCCCACTTGGCGAGATTTTCAGCCGTCGGAATAAATGATACGACCACGGTTCGATGACCACTCCCCAAGGATGCAAGAGCGGTTCTTGCTTCTTCATCGCCTTGGTAGACTACGAACGCGTGGTCGACCACATCATGGATGTGCTCGGTCAATATTTGGGCAATATCGGAGAAATCTATTAGCATCCCCTCTTCTGAAACGCCGCTCTCAGTGACTACATCACCCTCGATTTCCGCTTCCCAGCGGTAGCGATGACCATGCATATGCTTGCATTTACTCTTGTGATTTGGTACTCGATGTCCGGTATCAGTCTCTATCCATCTTCTTATTGTGCTAGTCATCATATCCACTCTCCTCGAACTTCAAACAAACCGAATTTATACAATATCTCTCACCCTTAGTCTCCTCGAATACATGACCGAGGTGCGAGTCACAACCGCTACAACGCACCTCGACTCTTTTCATTCCGTGACTTGAATCTTCGATCCTATTAATTTCTGCGGTATTTGATTCTTGACTAAATGCCGGCCAACCACAGCCTGAATTATATTTATCCTCGGATTTAAACAGGGTTTTAGCACAATTGATACAACGGTAAATCCCTGGCTCAAAGTGCTCATCGTATTCGCCACTAAAAGGTGCCTCGGTAGCATTTTCTCTGGTGACCTGATAGATTAATTGCGCCTTGAGTGCATTTTCTAAAACAACAGGCCACGGTTTGACATATTCTACCGGGTCTTCGCGACCGATTGCAAAAAATGCCAGTATTCTCTCGACATCAGCGCCACTATTACCACTAGCCCTGCCTTGTGAATCAGGGTTATATGAGGTGTTGGTATTGGCGAAAACGATATCGAAATCGAGATTTAAAGCATCGCATGTTTCAAGTGCATCTAAGAGAATTAATTCCTTGTCACCCTCGATATAAGGTAGGTGAAAAGACACCTTCTCACTTTCCCAATTACCAACTGCAAAGGCTTCTGATAGTAGATGATAGAACTCGGGTCGGCAATCAGGATAAATGACGTGATCGCCAGAGTGGACCCCGAGGGCAATTTTCACTGAACAATCTTCTCGCGTGGCTATTGAAAGCGCATATCCATAGAGGATGGAGGCGAAGATCGCATTGCGGTTTGGCACAACTGTCGCCTTCATCTGCTCGTGCTCATAATGACCCTCTGGTACTTCGATGTCGGTGCTTGTCAGCGCCGAATAAAATATCGACATGGCGCTGGAAAGATCGATTTGGCGATGCTCTATTTCGAAACCATTTTTGGACAGATATGTAATATTTGCTTGAGCCCGCTCCAATTCAAGTGAGTGCTTTTGGCCATAATCATAGGAGATGCAACTTACGGTATAGCCATCCGCTAGCAGTCTTAGCAGCAAGCCGGTACTATCCATGCCGCCGCTTAAGGCCATCACCGCTCGCATCAATCGACCCCCATCCACTTATGGGTTTGCAGACTTAAACGCCACCCTGTGTTTTCTTTGACCACTTTTTCGGTCAATGCGAAGTTGCGACCATTCCACTCAATATCTTCGTTTTCGAGATAGCATGGCTGCAGAAAATGATATCTAAATCCATCCTTTAGTTCGTCATATAGCGACAGATCTTGACCGACGTATACACACTTTAATTCGTCACCCGAACGCTGTTTGATTTTGCTATTGGGATACATTTGATCTTTTGGTGAGACACATATCCAATCGAGCATTCCCTCAGGCAATTCTACAGTGCCATTTGTTTCGATGGATAATTCATATCCTCTACGCTTGAATAGACGATGCAAAGGCCATAGGTCTTGTATCGCCGGTTCGCCTCCAGTGAATATTATTCTCTTGCAGTCGTATTGTAAAACCTGACCTACAATGTCAATTGCAGTCATCTTCTCAAAGGTCAAAAAATCTGTATCACACCATTGGCAACGGAGATTACACTCTCCAAAGCGAATGAAGACATGCGGTATCCCTGAGCGCGCGCCTTCACCTTGAACCGAATGAAATATCTCAACGATATCATACACGCTTGCAAGATCACTAGCTAGGTCGACATCACCCTCACCAGAGATTCCGCATTGCATCAATTCACCTCAGGAATTTATCAACTGCATCAATTCCGCTCTAGCTTCACTTTTCTCAAAGAACACACCGCGCATCGCTGAAGTTGTCATTATCGCGTTTTGCTTGCGTACTCCTCGGCATTGCATGCAACCGTGACTAGCTTCAATTATCACCGCAGCACCCAGTGGGTTAAGATTTGCAATCAGGTCCTCAGCAATATTTTTGGTAATTCGTTCTTGATTTTGTAATCTCTGAGCGTGCATATCTACTAAGCGCGCTAATTTTGAGATGCCAACGATACGATCAACCGGGATATATGCGATGTGAGCACTGCCCCTGAATGGTTGTAAATGATGCTCACAAGTACTGTGAAATTCTATGTCTTTAAGCAGGACGATGCCATCATAACCTTCTGAATTGAATGTAGATGATAGGATTTCACCAGCATCCTGATCATAACCGGCATAGATTTCGGCAAAGGAATCGATAACTCGTTCCGGTGTCCTCTCTAAACCCTCTCTAGTCGTCTCGCCCTCGATAAATTCTAGTAAGCACGAAACCGCAGCCAGCGCTTGTTCTCGTGTACTCATTCACTCCCCTCCAATCGTCCATGACGTTGGTCGATGATATCGAGGTGATCTAACATTTTGCGGCAAGCACTGCGGATAGCATCGGCCACAGAGATGAATTTACCTTCATCACCAACGTGGTGTTTCAAATCACAAAGCAGTTGTTCAGGCATGTCCAGTGATATCTTGGGCATGGTCTGGGCTCGAATAAATCCTATTTTAATATTACTAGAGTATTACTCCAGTAATATTAGGACAAAGAGGCCACTAAATCCTCACGCTTGAATTGGCGCGAAGCAAACCAAGCGGCCACGAAGGCATAGAACATACTTGACAGTGCCCAAATAGCTACGTGCTCGATGATTATTCGGTCTAGTAATAATTCTCTTAAGGCCAGAAGAACATTTACCAATGGAATTGCAAACCACCAGGCTTCGATTCCGTCAAGATTGATGACCTGAGTAAATAGTGCGGGGAAAATAATCAATATAATCGAGGGAGCTAGTAATGACCCAGCCTCCTTAACACTCTGTGCTTTCATCGCCAATGCCAATTCAAATGCTACCACCATTATCGCAAAAAGTATTACCGCCGCTGCGATTAAGAGAATCGAGGAAATACTCATTGCCGGTATTGCGATGAAACTAGAACTTGCTAGATAAGTGATGGCAAATATCAATCCAATTACTTGAAACCCTACACTTACGCCGGCAATCGCGGCAACAGCCAGCCATTTTCCAGATAATAATTCAATTCGTGAGCAGGGTAGGCAAAGCAGTGCTTCAAGTGTCCCTCGCTCTCTTTCGCCAGCAGTCATATCTATCGCTGGTTGCATTGCACTAGATGCCGTCCAAATCGCTAATGCCATCGGAATGAATAATGATAGGATCATCCCAGCCTGTTCACCACTAGTTGCAGTATCTGCGGTTGCTATACTACCATCCCACTTCACCGGGTCGAGAGTTGTGTCCGGGTCTAGCCCTTTCTCCAACAAACTCCGGTTGACTACTTCACTCTCCCAAGCCCACAGATGGGTCAGAATCCTTGACCTCGCTTGTGAGGAATATTCTGAAGTCGACAATTGTAGAATAGAATAATTCCAAGTGTTATTGCCAGAAACCTGCATTCGCAATACAGCGTCTATCTCGCCATCACGTAGCCTCTCTTCATCAGGACCAGGGTCGGAAAGATTTGCTATACCACTTGGCAATTGCTCGATAATGACAATGATTCTATCATCGTATAGCGCAGTTACTAAGTCTTCATGCACATCACCTTGGACGACAACGTCGAGTTCAAGCGCCTCTAGTTCTGCAGCTTCGGATTGTAAGATTAGCGGTAGAATGATGAATAGCGCTGGAAATATAATCAATGGGATGAGAATAGTCGCTAGCAATGTTCGCCAATCTCTAACGAATTCAACAATCTCCTTACTGGCGATAATCCTGATGCGTTTTAGGCTATCACTCATCTTCAGACACCTCCGGTGTACTTGATGTCAATAACTTGCGCCACCATTTAGCCAGTTTTCCTTCCTTGGCATCATCTTCTGTCCGTGAACGCGCCTTGTCGGAAGTAAGTTGCACATATGCCTCTTCAAGGCTATCGCAATCAGTCTGCTCGAGTAATTCATCCGGGGAGGCATCGGCTCTAATGGTGCCATTATGGATGATGACGATACGGTCACAAACCTGTCGTGCCTCGGCCAATTGATGAGTGCTGTAGATCACCGTGCCACCCTCGTCGCGCAGTTTCATCACTAAATCTCTCACCGCTCGAGCACTGGTGACATCTAACCCAGCGGTTGGTTCGTCGAGCAATAGTGCCTCAGGACCATGTGCTAATGCCCTGATCAGAGATGTTTTCTGGCGCATACCCTTGCTAAAACCCTTGGTGTGACGTGAAAGGGAATCCTCCATGCCCAGCATTCTCGCTAATTGGACTGTGCGATTCCATGCGACTTCGTCATCTACCCCGTGGATGCGTGAATGATATCGGATATTTTCCCAAGCGGTCAAGCGGTGATATAACCCAGTAGCCTCAGGAACGACTCCTAATTTATGACGCATCTTCGACAATGGCTCTTTCCCAAACGTGACCTCACCTTTTGTTGGTGTGTAAGTTCCGGCAATCAAGCGTAACAGAGTGGTTTTACCAGCTCCGTTACCTCCGACCAAACCTATAATCTGGCCGGACCTAATCTCTAGGTCGACATAGGATAGTGCTTCGATTTCGGCAAATGATTTCTTAACCCCATGTAATTGGATCAAGGTTTCAGCCATCGGCCTTCACCTTGTAAGTTCAACCGTCGAATCCAATCCGTTGTGCTTTTCTTCGAGCCTTTTTGCCCGCGAGAGTTGTTGGTTAAGCAATTCTCGAACCTCTGCAGCATCAACCCCCATATCCAGATGATTAGCAATCATCTCAAGCGCACCTTGGATTACACCTGCATCGAGAAAAGCATCGTTGGAAATCAAATCCCCAATGCGGCAGGTTTCAAGCCTATTGGTGATAAATTCAGCCTCTTCTCTAACCATTGTCGCAGTCAGATGAGGAGCGGCTATCAAACGGTCGATGCAGGAGCGCATGGTGCGCCGTCCCTACTCAGGGATATGAGGGTTACTTGCTCAACTTTGGCACAATTCGATTAATACTCCGCCGGTGCTCTTTGGGTGGACAAATGCAATCGAGGAACCGTGACTTCCTTTCCTTGGTGTTTCATCGATCATCCTCACACCATTTTCCATCAGTAGTGTAATCATTGAATCAAGGTCATCAACTCTAAAACAGATTTGCTGTATCCCCTCACCTCTATCGTGAAGGAATTTCCCTATCGTAGTATCCTCGGCCAACGGCTGTAATAACTCGATTTTTGGATGTTTTGGATCAGCATCTGAAGTGGAGAAAAATCGTACCTTTACCCCCTGTTCGACTACTATATCATCGCTTTCTCCTTGTAATAACCCTAGGATTTGCCAGAATTTACCGCTTTTTTCCAAATCGTAACAGGCGACACCAATATGGTCGAGATAGATTCTATTTTCACCCATATCCTCACCTAAAATCCGCTTGGCGCCATATAGGTGCCGAATACATCCTTCATCGCCGCCATTATCTCGCCCAATGTACAATCGGCCTTGACTGCGCTGATGACCAATGGAAACATATTATCTGTTCCTTTAGCACCCGAACGAATATCCCCCAGTGCCTTCGATGCAGTTATTTCATCTCTTTTCTGGCGCAATATCGACAATTTGTCCTTTTGTCTATTGCCAAGTTCATGATCCATATTCAGTACTGCTATCGAGTCCTTTCCATCTTGCACGCCATGGTTTACCCCGACGATCAATCGCTCACCATTTTCCACAGCACGCATATGTTGCCAGGCGGCCTCGTGGATCTCCTTTTGCTGCAGAGCAGATTCAATTGCCATCAAAGCACCACCCTTTTCTAGAATCTCATCGATTTTTGCCTTTGCCTGTAGGTGAATTTTATCGGTTAATTCCTCAACGTACCACGAGCCACCGAGTGGATCTATCACATCAGCAGCCCCGGACTCTTCAGCGATAACCTGTTGGGTGCGCAAGGCCACTGTCGCACTTTTTTCGGTTGGCAAACCCAAGGCCTCATCGTATGAATTTGTGTGAAGACTCTGGGTTCCACCACATACAGCGGCAAGGGCTTGAATGGTTACTCGTGCCACATTATTCAGCGGCTGTTGGGCAGTTAATGATACTCCAGCAACCTGAGTGTGAAATCTGAGCATGGCGCTTTTTGGATTATTTGGTGAATATCTTTCACTGACTATATCGTACCATAATTTCCTGGCTGCTCTGAATTTTGCAATCTCCTCAAAGAAATCGTTGTGACA
>CAUYXQ010000077.1:0-6855 GCA_963577015.1 Candidatus Thalassarchaeaceae archaeon | reverse complement strand
TTGTATCCGGACTTCGGCACCGGGCAAACCTTCATTATAATCAGAATTACGAATAGATAACTGACTTTCGACCGGCTCTACCGAACCGTTTTGCCAAGGATAATCATAACCTTTAGTCTCATTAAATACTGTATCATCAGCAGCCTGTTGCAGAAAGAGCAAGGTCTCTTTATCGATATCCAAGCCGGTATGCATACCGGCACACTTCTCGCCGGTAATCGAAGACATCAACACGCACGAAGAGAGATAGGTTCCTGTTTCTGATGGGTGAGAGCCATCCGCAGCGTAAAGATTTGAAAATTTATTGCCATCGTCCTCTGGGGTTCCCCCCGAATCCCTCTCCTCTAGGTAGATGTGTTTCCAGGCTAGCCCTACTGGGGCAATCCAAGCTGTACGGTCTTCATCGCTAACATTTTCAGCAAAGAGGTTGTAACCCGATTCTAAATTATCCTGCATGGTCAAAAAATCGGGATTACGGGCACTATTCTGTGAATCACCGTTTTTTCGCCCCCACGTCATGAAAAACATCAGGTCAGAATCGGTCTCATCGACAACTTCAGCGATTCTAATGGCCCCATCCTTACTGTTTTGCCAGTCTGAATGGAGGGGTCGAAAAGAGGGGATTTGACTTTGGTCTTGGAGGATTACCCAATCGAGACCTTCGGTCTCGGTAACTGTTGAATACCAACGATCACCGGTATCCTCGGTCTTATCCGCATGTTCAGCCAGTTGCATTCCTCCACCAGTTAATTCGTGAATATTGGTTTTTGTACCAGAAGCATCCATCGCTCTATCGAGTCGTAGTGGTAAATCATTAACATAAGTATAGGAATTACCCATCATTATAATGTCGTAAATATTATCGCTTGGAACCGGTGATGAGCGGGGGGATAATTCGAGATAATCGTGCGACTGCTCGGCTATCATTGCAAAAGAGGTCGCCACGAATAAACTAGCAATCAGGACACTAGCAATGCGGGTCACGACGATGAGTAGGCGGCTTACTTCTTGACGCTTGGCCATCGTAAGGTATCTCTTCAAATAAACTGAGGGGACTAAATAGGGTGGGCAAGCGGAGCGATTTATGGAGCAAACGGTATCCTTCTCAGACCTCGGTCTCGACGATAAGATCGTTAGTGCCTTATCAAGGCAAGGAATAGACGTACCTTTTGAGGTGCAAATGGAAGCGATTCCCGATGCCATGCTCGGCAGAGACATTTGTTGTAGAGCCCCAACCGGCTCGGGGAAAACCTTGGCTTTTGGTCTACCATTAATCGCCAATTGCCCGGTTGCTGAACCACATTATCCCACTGCGCTTATCCTTACTCCAACAAGAGAACTAGCCGAACAAATCACAACTGTGCTCACTCCACTTGCCGAAGCTGTCTCTCTCGAGGTAATCTCGATATATGGTGGCGTTTCATACAATAAACAGATGGACGCACTGCGAAGAGGCACAGATATTCTCGTTGCCTGCCCTGGTCGTTTGCTTGATTTAATAGACAAAGGTGCTCTAGATCTCGATGATGTCGAGATGGTGGTTCTCGACGAAGCCGATAGAATGGCCGACATGGGTTTCATCGACCCCGTATGTGATATTCTCAACATGTGTACCTCAATTCGACAAACAATACTTTTCAGCGCAACACTAGATGATGAAGTTGCAAAACTGATTAAGGATTATCAAGAGGACCCCGTTACCATTGAAGTCGGACCAAAAGAAGTTAGTATGGAATCAATGAAGCATCTATTCTGGCTTACCCAAGGAATGAAGCGGGCGACTGTCGCAGCAGAAGCCATCGCTATCGGTGGCAAATCTATCGTCTTCTGCCGAACTCGAAGAGCGGTCGACAAGATGGGGGATGATTTAGCAAATCTCGGCTTGGACGTATCTACTCTGCACGGCGGCTTGAACCAGCGTCAAAGAGACAGAGCGATGTCTCGCTTTTCCTCGGGTTGGTGTGAAGCCCTGATAGCAACCGATGTCGCCGCTCGTGGAATCGATGTACAGGATGTCCATTGTGTGATTCACCTCGACCCTGCAGAAAATGGTAAGGCCTACAAACATCGTAGCGGCAGAACTGCGCGTGCCGGTGCCAGTGGTATCGTCATCTCAATGGTTCAAGATAGCCAAAGAGGGGTTTACAATCGCATACAAAAGCAGGTAGGTGTCAAGGAAAAATATACCAAACCAGACCTCAATCTACTGCCAGAACATGGGAAAGGCGCCTTGAAGGATCGCGAACCACGTAAGCGCCAACCAGATTCCCGTCCGTCCAGGGATGGCCAGAGGGGTGGCGGAAGAAACTCGCGCTTTGGTGGCAACAGCTCCGGTGGCCGCAAGAGTCACAATAATGGTGGACAGAATTTCAAAGGACGGAAGGGTCGAAATAATCACAACGATAATCCCTCCAAAAACGGTCGAAGGTCCAACCGTTATTCATCCTCTACTCGCCAACACAATCGTGCAGACCAGTAATCAACTCAAATGATTGTATTCCTGTGAGTTTTGCCACAGATACGATGAAAAGGTACAGGCACTCGCAAGCAATTATGAGCGAAGTTGTAAGTGTCGAGCAAGAGGCTCGCATCGATATCGTCAACGCTTCATTCTTGATTTCTACGCCAATCCTTGCCATTATTGGCATGGTCTGGTACTATACGCAATATGGAATATCTTGGATAGAGCCTACCATTTTAGCTGGCATGTATTTCGCTACCGGGCTTTCAATCACTGCCGGCTATCATCGCTTATTCAGCCATCGCACCCATAATGCAGCCTGGCCATTACGTCTTTTCTACGCCATAATGGCCGCAGGTGCATTCCAGAATTCCGCCATCAAATGGTGCTCAGACCATCGCCGACATCACCTTCTAACCGATTCTGAAAGAGACCCTTATTCAGTTGTCCGTGGATTCTTTTGGGCACACATGGGCTGGGTAATGGTTTCAGAGGGTGAAGAAGAGGTCGAAAAGGTCGAGGATTTGCAAAACGATCCAATCTTGGTTTGGCAAGAGCGCCACATTTTCAAAATCGGCGCTGTATCTGGAATTATCCTACCTGGAATAATCGGATACTTTGCACTTGGCGGCTTTGCCGGATTCATGGGTGGTCTTGTATGGGGAGGGTTACTGCGCTTGGTTTTTGTTCACCACGGCACTTTTTTAATCAACTCCGGAGCACATGTATGGGGTACTCAACCATATTCAACCGATAATACTTCTAGAGATTTACATCTGTTATCCCTCTTCACTTTTGGTGAAGGGTTCCACAACTTCCATCACGCTTTCCAAGCCGATTATCGCAATGGCCACAAGTGGTATCACTGGGATATCTCCAAATGGTGGATCAAAGCATTCTCATGGGTAGGTCTAACCAGCGCTCTACACAAAGTCCCACAACAGACAATCGAAAGCAGGCGTATGAAAACCACTTTTGAAAAACAGGAAAAAAAGGTTATCGACCAAGAAGCGATTGCCGTATATCGTAGCAATTTAAGTGATTGTGTCAATTTATTACGCTCTTCGATCAAAGGATTAAATGAAAAGCGCGTCGAATACAAACAAGAGCGCAAAGCTGTAATCAAAGAGGATATCACCAATTTCGAAGCCGGTGTCAAACAAGCATGGGCAAATTTCGCCGCCCTATTAGCAGCGATGAAATCCGGGCAACCGATAGCGGCTTAATCACTCTTTGAAAACCAGTATTTCGGATAGATCTTTACGCTCTAAATCAGGAACCTTCGCTTTATCCGCTGGATAACCAACCGGCATCAATAGCATCGCAGATTCGTGTTCGGGTCGTTCGAGAATCTCACCCAAGAACTTCATTGGAGATGGTGTGTGGGTGAGACAAACCAAGCCCATATCGTGAATAGCGGCGATAAACATTCCCGCCGCTATACCACATGATTCCTGTGAATAATAGGTCGGCGACGTCTCCCCATTTTCTCGGCGACGCTGGGTGTGACGAAATAGAATGACAATCCACGGCGCATCGGTAATGTGCTCTTTGACGTGATCTGTACCAAGTGGTGACAATACCTCTTGCCAAGCTTCAGGAATGCGTTCATCATAGAAGCGGCTCTCCTCGCTTTCAGCCGCTGTTCGTATTTTCTTTTTCAATTCGCAATTGGAAATCACGACAAAGGTCCACGGCTGAAGATGAGCCCCCGAAGGAGCGGTACCCGCACTACGAACTGCTAATTCGATTAATTCCCGCGATACTGGGCGTGCTGAAAAATGGCGTGTGGTGCGACGACCTTGCAATAGTTGGTAGAATGATCGCGCCCGTACAAGCATCTCGGATTCGGGCAACTCAACAAATTGCAAAGGAATGAAGTTCGAATCATCGGCCATGGCTTGCCATAACACATCAGACAATCAAGACTTGGGTTTGCTCACCAGAGGACTTCGTGCCAATCATCTTCCAAATCGGGGTCGCGCTGGCGCACCGGTGTTGCGAAATGTTCGGTAACATGCTTTTCGTTATCCTCAATGGCACTTATTTCAGAACTCGTTTCATCCTGGGAAAACTCATTCTCTGTTAACACCTGAACCTCAAGCGGAATGACCGGCAGGTCGACCATACTTGGTACCTCAACTTTTTCTTCACTTTCAACGGGTGGTTCCTCACTTTCAACGGGTGGTTCTTCACTTTCAACGGGTGGTTCCTCACTTTCAACGGGTGGTTCCTCACTTTCAACGGGTGGTTCCTCACTTTCAACGGGTGGTTCTTCACTTTCAATCATGGTTTGCTCTTGGTCTAGAAGGTCGGAAACATCTACCTCGGGTGCCGTGCTGATAATGATTGGCTCGTCAACTCCTAGCGCATCCCATGCCTTGGAAGCACTGACCTCATCGAGTGGTTTTGCCTTGACCAAGGCCACAGCTTTTGCCATCTGGATTTCAGCCCATTCGTGCTTCTTTGTAACCTCGGCGTCGACTTGTGCTTCCATTGCCGCCCAAACCCTCTCCTCGGCAACCTGCTCTCGCTGTTCTTCATCGTGAGCAATCATCTCTGACGTAGGTTTGTCCCAACGTCTCCAGAACCAGCGTACTAAGGGTAAACTTACAATTGCAATTGCTAACCCAACCAACAGCCATTGTATCAAAGGCATCATAGTAATCCCTTTCTCGATTAGTCAGGGCTCACCGTATATTCATTATCGCCCAAATATTCCCAGCCAGGAGGATAGTCACCAACTTCTACTACCAGTTCATCACTACCACCGGGCAACATGCTGATGTCGGCCTCTGCACCGAATGGCACATTTCTGAATAGGGGTCTAGCGACAAGGAATTTATTGAGAATCATGAATAATATTGCAACTACCGACCAAAATGCTAGAATTATTCCCAAGCCGTGCGGATTTGTTGGATCCCATACATTATCGGTATTGGCTATCATATCGCCAAAGTATGAGACCATGAGCACGATGAATAAGAATGGGAATGCGAGATAAATCAGTAAATCCCACCATCGGCCAATCCACAGATCATTATCGCCTGTATTGATAAAATCATCACGGAAGGCGGAGACTCCAACACCGAGATATCCTCTGAAACCGGGTGCTGCTGAGCCATCTTCAACGGCAGCGCGCCATTTCATAAAACCATACTTCCAGATACTGAAAGCGATGAATAAGCCACTAAACATCAAACCATAGCCCCAAATATGGTCTTGAACTTCCAAGAATTCGGGGAAGGCAACACCTTCTGCATCGAGTTTTATCCACATTAAAGCAGAAGGTAAGCCAAAGAGGAAAATCGTAACAGTGGTTATCAACACACTCTTGTTACGCGAAAACCCATGATCGACAAAATTTCTCACGCACAATTCAACAGTTGATATCATCGAAGTAATGGCGGCGAAAGACAAAGCGAGGAAGAAACCGGACATCATCACCCATGCGCCAATTCCACCTCCAGGTGCTTGGGCAAAGACCTCGGGAAGAGCGAGGAAGGTGATTGCACTAGAACCACCTGTTACTACACCCAAGGGGTCATCGGATACTGCAAAAATCGCTGATATCACTGCAAGACCTGCTATGATTGAAATGCTATTATTGGCTAAGCCCATGGTGAAGGCGTTGAGAGTGGTATCCTCGTCTTTGCGCATGTAAACCGCATAGGTGATGGCCATGCCCATTCCTGCTGAACACGACCATGCTGATTGTGAGAGACCATTGATCCAAATCTCCGGGTCGCCAATCTGATTCCAATCTACTGTGAACATGAATAAGAAGCCGTCAAGGGTTCCGTCCGACATATCCATCCACAGCGAAAGACCTAGGGTCATGAATAACAAGATGAAAAGACTGGTCATCAAGATGACATTTGCCTTCTCAATCGCTTTTGCACCCTTCCAGATTGCCAGTAGGGTGATGATGATGATAAGAAATTGATAGAAGATTACCTCACCGGAATTTTGTAGAAATGAATTCCAAACTTCAACGGTGTCGACTTTTTCACCGACTAGGCCATTGGTGATTCCAAGGCGGAAATAATTTATGCACCACCCGGCTACAATAGCGTAGTAAAAACCGATGGCGGTTGAAATCCATGCAGTCCATAATCCCATCCAAGCGAATTTCTTACCGGCGAAAATACGGAAGGTACCGATAGTTCCGGTCCTACTGCGCTTACCTAGAGCGAATTCAGCAATGACTAGAGGAATCGACCAAGCGAACAAAAAGAAAAGCCAAGGCACGAGAAAGGTCCCGCCACCATTTGCTCCGACCATGCGAGGGAAACGCCAGATATTGCCGGTGCCTATCGCTGCACCTATCGCTGCGAAGATTAAGCCAACTCTGCCGCTGAATTGATCTGATTGCTCTTCACTCATGCAGACCC
>CAUYXQ010000076.1:0-6884 GCA_963577015.1 Candidatus Thalassarchaeaceae archaeon | reverse complement strand
TGGGGGATGTATGTTGACCCTCAAACCAATACATCATGGAAACTTTTCGAGGACACATTTGCAAGTTCACTCAATGATGACGGCTCTCTATCTGCCGATCTGACACTATCTGTTGTCGGCGGTGATTATTTATTGACTGCAGATTGTATCGATCTCTGGCCAGATTCAGAAAGGCCAACCAAAATAGATATCGATAATGTCAATGATATCGACATCATCTTTTGGATCGATGGCCGAGACTCAGCGGGTTGGGCAATAGATGGTGGTGGAATCTTTGCTGAAGCGGGAGTTCAGGGTATTGCATCTATCGACAACCCCGCCGCTCATTCTACTTACAAATTGATTCACGAGGAAGCGAGATTTGAGATTGATAGGGTGTATATGACGCCGTCAGCGCCACGAGTAGGTGATACGGTTAGATTGGAGATATCGGTAAGGAATGCTGGTACCAAAGCCGGAAATATCACGCTTGAGATTCACTCGGTTATAGATAATGGATTCCCGGTAAATGAGACTATGATAACCACTCAAGAGATCGCATTCGGTCAAATCGAGAGTGTTTATGTTACCTTGGAAGAATTCGCCCAACCGACAACTGGAATGTATTTACTAGTTATCGATGCTGATAGCGATAAGATTCTGTGGAATGGTTCTCAATGGGATAAGGATTTCAGCATTAGAGTCTCGATAACCGATGATACAGGAGGGGTAACCACTCTGTTATTCTCTGGTCTAGGCGGATTGGTATTGATTCTCTTAGTGGTTATTTTGGTATTGGTGAAGCGAAGTAAAGGTGAGGAGGAATTCTACGAAGATTACGGTGATGCAAAGACCTATGCTGACATCCCGGCTGATGCTTATGCTGCACCACAGGATTCGTATGCTGCGCCATCAGGTGGTTCAGAATATGCTAGCGATTATGGTACTGGTGGCTATGGGACGGTCGATCCAAAGATGGCCGAAGCACTAGCAACCTTCCCTCAATGGGATCAAGGTACCATTCAAGGATACTTCGATATGGGTTGGGACCTCAATACTCTCAAAGATTGGGTCGAAGGTAATAGTTGATACAAATGGACCTATCTTGGGCTGAGATTCATTGGTCCGACCCCCAAGGGGGTACGGTGTTATTGCACGGAGTTCTACCAACAGTGGTATTGCCAAGGCGCCTTCGACCCCGAGTTGAATGGCATGGAATTTGCTTGCCTTCATCATCTGTTGAAATAGAGGTCTGGGACGAGGAGGAGAAGTATGAGCTTGAAGACCCTGGTGTCAATTTGCAAAGCGCACTTCTCGGTGGGGGAATCACCGGTATTTATCTTGATGAATTATTAGAGGTAAAGGGGCTTCAAGTCGGTCGCTTTCCCGATCCAGAGCCAAGGCGATTACATCGAGCAGCGGCGGCCAATGGTCGGCCGGTTTTTTTTGCCGAACCGGATTTGGATGATTTACAATGGGTAGATCACATCAGCGCAGAAGCCACGGAAATGACGCGTGTCTTACGCTTGATTTCGATGATAAGAATCGGTGGTTCATGGCGTCGTAAATTCAAACGTATCAAGTCCAAAACACAAATCCCTGAACTTGCCGAAGGGCAAAGTTTGCAACATGCTAGCGCCCTTGCAGCAACCTGGTGGGCGATGGTTCTTGCCCGTTCTTCCAATGAGTTAAACGATGCTCGAGATTTGCGATACGCCGCTAGAATCCGTGGTTCACTTGCTGAATTGAGAAAGACCTCGGGCGATGATGCGGTGTTGATGGTTCCCATCGTTCAAGCATGGCGCTCTTCGATTCTCGGACATTTACAAAAAGGTGTCACCCCTGAGGAGGTTTCATGTCTATTGCCGAGTTCGCAAGGTGAGGAGGAGTGAACATGACAAGGGAATCGATCGAGGTCCGTGTTGAAAATCAACTCGTGCGCTTCATATGTTCTCCGCCGGTAGATGGCGAAGACGTGGTCAAGGAACTCGATGGCCAAAGAACCGGAGATATCGTTATCAAAGCGCTTGAAAGCCCGCGCGCTACAATCGTAATCGATAGTGAAGGTCGAATCATTGTCCATGGCACTCATCGTGAAGAAGCAGCCCGTGCCGCAGCAAAAGAGGTCTTGCTCAGAATCGGCCGCGACGATAGTGGATTGGTTTCTGAGATAGGACCTCTTGTAGAATCTTTTGACTTTGGAGTCGATATAGACCTGAGCGATGTACGTAAGAATCTAGGTTCGGGAACTTCGCGGATGGATGACCGTTTGGGCTGTCTGAGAATCGACGATACCAGGCACGAGATGGAATTATTGATCTGGCCGAATGGACGTTCGATTGCAGTCGATGCTGCTCACCCCAATATGGTGGCGATGTCCGCGATTCACTGGTTGAATCGATTCAAGGAATTGAAGTACGTGACCGAGTAGTGATCGGATGGTATATGATGGTCCAATTCTAGACGATCATTTTCATCTGAACCGCGCTGGGCTTTATCTCGACGCAGTTAGTGCCTTCAAAAGAGTAGGCGGAACCGATTTGGTATTGGTTCACTGCCCTGATTTTTCAGCCCCACCAACCACTTATGACGGGCACTTGCAATCCTATCGTAACACCGTGTCAATGGCTAAGGAAGTCAGGAAGATGGGAATTGGTGTAAGGGTAATACTCGGGCCTCATCCAGCGGCATTCGCCCATCAATTCGAATCGATGCCGGAAAATGCTGAACAGAATTATTGGGATAGTATCAACGCAGCTCTTGAATTGATAAATGAAGGTGAAGCAGTAGGTATCGGCGAGGTCGGTAGGCCGCACTGGCCGGTTTCGGATGGGGTTTGGCAATTGGCCAATAAACTACTAGAGGAGACTATGGATTTGGCGAGAAAGGAGAAAATACCCTTGCAATTGCATGTCGAAGGGGAATCTCAATCGACCTATCATGAATTAGGTGAGATGGCTGACCGGGTCGGTCTTGACAAACACATGTTGGTACGACATTATGCTCCGCCAGATGTATCCTTTGCCAATGTCTGCGGATTGACCCCAAGCGTTCTTGCTGGGAGTGGTGCAATCGAAGAGTTGATGTCAACTTATGAATCAAGTTCACACGGCTTTTTCCTCGAGACCGATTACATGGATGACCTGCGTAGACCTGGTGCCGTATTGGGGCCAAAAACCGTGCCAAAGAGGACTAAACAATTGATAGAAGCAGGCTTGCCAGAGGAGATATTATGGAATACTCATCAGGATTTGGCAAACCGTATTTACGGTGAATAATTGGGGTCAGGTTCATGACCGAGAGGTTAGTCGTGAAGACCATGGCAGCACGTGGTGCCCTGATGGTTTTGCTATCATTGGTAATTGTTCCACTTCTTGGATTCCCGGTGTCAGGCGCAGGACCTATTCCTGGCGTAGTCCTCGATTGTGATGATATGAATCCCGAAATGATTGTTCATCCGGAGCAATTAGCCCCGGTTACGATTACCTGCACCATTGAGAATAACAGTTTATACAAGGAGGAAATAAAACTCGATTCGGAGATTCCAACCAATACTTTTGCCATCTCCCTCTCTCCTGCAGGACCCCATGACATCGATGCAGGAGATACTGCAACGGTAATGGTGACATTCGCGGGTAGTGCAAGAATGGATGCGGAAAGCATTGAGTTTGATTTGATGGCTACTGTTATCACCGTCACCGTCGGTGGCGATCCGATTAATATCCCATGGGAGGCAGCCGGGGCAACATCGAATAAAAGCGGTACTATCACCTCAATGGAATACCACAAAGCAGTACTCGATATGAATGATAAAAGCTCACGTGATATGGCGTCCGGTGAGGAGGAAATTCTTACCTTTTCATTATTGAATGATGGCAATGCCGACAACGACCAATTCGAAGTAGGAATTAATGAAGATGGCATCAATGCTCTCGAGAATGCTGGTTTTAAATTCGTCGGTGATCCCTTCGTAAGATTTACTCTGTCCAAAGGAAGTATGGTGAATAGCAATATCACTATCCTTGCTCCAGAGAGTGTCTCTGCGCCTATCACTATCGAAATCAAATTGGAGGCAAAGAGTCTGCTTGATTCAGATATGGAAAATGTCGAAAGCATCAGCCTGACCATCAAAGCCGACAAGTCATCAGGAGGTGTCGGTGGAATTAGCATTGAAGGTTTGAATTCTCTCAGCGATGATGACATCAAGATATATTCAGCATTTGGTGCTGGGATAGTAATCCTTCTGTTATTGGTAATCGTCATCAGCAAAATCACCAAGAAGGGCAATAAACACGAAAATAAGACCTATGCCGAAGACCCACCACTCGATGTGGTGAAGGATGTTGCTGTAAACAACGATATCGACTTTGATTTTGATGATTTAGACCTAGATGATGTCGATGCTGAATTAGCGGATTTAGACGACATCGATGAATTTGATTTCGAAGACCTTTGATGCAGTAAGGAAACTATAGCGCATCATCAACATCACTCGCGAATGTGGCATTGCGAACGATTGGCTACGGTAACAGTCAAAGGCTAGGTGTTGAGAGCAACACCTACCCATAGGGTAGGTTGGTAACCATGCTCGGACTTGAGGGTAAACATGCATTCGTATTTGGCGTAGCAAGTGAGGATAGTATCGCTTGGGCTATTTGCAAAAGTTTGGCTGAGGCGGGGGTTATACTTCACCTCGGGTTCCAGAAACGATTTATGAGCAGGGTGTTCCAACTCAAGGATCAATTGCCAGCGATTGCGGGTTTTTATCCACTAGATGTTGCAACCGATGCTGATACCAAATCATTTTTTGATGAATTCTCTAAAGCCAACCCCGGGATTAAAGCCGATATCATGATTCACGCTATCGGCTTTGCCCCACGCGAGTGTTTTGACCGGCCGATTTTGTTCGTCGATGATGACAAAATCAATACAGCGATGACGATTTCGGCAAATTCCCTACAACGTTGTTTGAAATATGCATTGCCATATCTTGCTCCTGGTTCTTCGACCATCACCCTCACCTATGCTGCCTCTACTAGATTTGTACCATCCTATGGAATAATGTCGATTGCAAAAGCCGCTCTTGAGTGCTGGACTCGTGAATTATCATGTCACGTCGGCCCAGAGGGTCATAGAGTGAATGCGATTTCCTCCGGGCCAATTAAAACGCTAGCGGCTTCTGGCATCCCTGGCTTCGACAAGATCCTTGAACACGTCAAAGCCAATGCACCTCTGCGTCGCAATGTCAGCCAAGATGATGTTGCTGGCACTGCACTATGGCTCGCTAGTTCGCTTTCTGCCGGTGTTACCGGGCAGTGCATCCATGTTGATGCTGGATATTCAATCACCATGGTGCCTTCGAGCATCATGGAGTGAGGAGGCAAGTAAATGGCTAATCCTGATACATCGGAATTAAAAGGAATTGAGCAAGGTCCTTTTGAGCCCATTGCGATTGTTGGTCTATCGTGTATTTTGCCTGATTCCCCTGATATCGAAACCTTTTGGCAGAATATCATCGATGCCAATGTTTCGATAAAAGAACTCCCCGAAGGCCGTTGGGACTTACAGGATTTCTTCGATGCCGAAGGAAAACCAGGTAGTGTAAAGGCTAACAAAACCTATTCTAAAATAGGTGCATTTGTCGAGGATTTTGAATTCGATTGGCGTCGATGGCGTCAACCTCCCGGCACTCTACCACAAATCGACGTCAGCCAATTGTGGGCGGTTGAGGCATCTGCTGCAGCGATAGAGCATGCGGGCTATGGCGAGGGTGGCAAGGAGTTGGACAGAGCTGCTACTGGGGTTGTTTTTGCCAATGCATTGGGCGGTGAGAATCGTGGCTTTACCACCCTACGAATCCACAGTGACCAAGCGGTGCGAATCGCATCGGAATACGGTATGACTGACCCCGAGGCATTCTTGCGAGAATGGAACAATGGTCTACCCAAGGTCGATGAGGACACGATGCCGGGTGAATTAGCGAATGTAGTAGCAGGTAGAGTTGCAAATCTCCTTGATTTACAGGGGCCTAATTATACCACGGATGCTGCTTGTGCATCCTCGATGGCAGCATTGGTAGATGCATGTCGTCAATTACAAGCACGCCAGGTCAAGATTGCGGTTTGCGGAGCGAGCGACCGAACAATGGAGCCTGCGACATATTCTAAGTTCAGTGCAATCGGCGCCCTCTCCCCTACTCATTCCACACCTTTCGATTCCCGAGCCGATGGATTCGTCATGGGGGAAGGTGCAGGAGTGATGATTCTCAAACGTCTCGGCGATGCTATTCGAGATGGGGATGAGATTTATGCGGTGGTTAGAGGAGTAGGAGCCAGTAGTGACGGACGTGGTAAAGGCATTACTGCGCCGAGTAAAAGAGGACAATTACAAGCGGTTTCCAGAGCATACTCCCAGGCGGGATTCCCTGCCTCTTCAGTAGAATTGATCGAGGCTCACGGCACATCGACCCGAGTCGGAGATGCTACCGAACTCGGTTCCCTCGGTGAGATTTTCACTGGGGTTTCACACGGAGAAAATGTTGCGGTAGGTTCTATCAAGAGCCAAATCGGTCATCTCAAAGCGGCAGCAGGAATAGCGGGTATGCTAAAGGCGATACTCGCATTACATCATAGAACGATTCCCCCCAGTGCCGGTTTTTCAACCCCCAACGAAACCGTCGATTGGACCACAAATCCATTCTTTGTGCCAACCGAAGCAAGGGATTGGCCTGAAACAGCCAGTGGGTCGCCAAGGAGGGCAGGGGTTTCTGCCTTCGGTTTTGGCGGTACCAACTTCCACGTAGCACTTGAGCGATTCGAAGGTGAATATCATTCACAACTCGCTGAGCGTTGGGATAATTCGCGCGAAGCGGCAATGACTTCCCTTGGGGTTCCGGAGTCAAGGCC
>CAUYXQ010000075.1:0-6897 GCA_963577015.1 Candidatus Thalassarchaeaceae archaeon | reverse complement strand
CAGTCAATGCGACTTGGCCTCAATTAACCGCAGGCGAGCATCAAATCTGGGTTGAATTCGATAATGGTAATGTACAGACTTTCTATGAATCTTTTACCGTTGAAGCATTACCGAATTTAGAGATGGTTTCAACGAGTTTTGACCCTGCAACTGGAGCGATGAGTGGCGATGCAATCGCGGTTAGTATCGAGATTGAAAATAGTGGTTCAGTCGATGCTGGAGCCAGCACTCTGCGCATTGATTTTGCTGGAACCGCCAGTGATCACATCACTCCTTCGGTAAACGGACAATCCACCACATGGGTAAACACCACTCTAATCGCTCCGAACGCCGGTACTTGGTCAGTGGGCATTGAATTAGATATTGACGATATGGTAATCGAATCTGATGATGATAATGAATATTCTATTGAATATGTAATAGATACGCGTATGGATTTGTATCACCAAGGTGAGGTAACCGTCAGCACCGCAGATGGCGCTCTCGACGGCCCTTGGACCTTCTCGGGCATCCTTGCTAGAACAAATGGCCAAGGTAGTGATGAGGTTAGCCTGAGAATAGAGATTCCGGCTTCAAATAATCTTCAATTTCAGCCATTTGCAATCAATATCAGTGGTGGAGATGATGCTATCAAGCAATGGTCACATGTATTGACAAGAGAACAATTATCTCTCGACCCGGCAATCTATCATTTCGAGGTAGTCATCAATCCATTTTCCACCGACTTATACATTCAAGAAAACACCAGTAATGATCGTATTTCATCTACTTTGACAATCTTCCAAATTCCAGATGTAGTTGTAGATGCAACCGCAATCCCATCAACCCCTGCAGTTGCTGGTGGTGATAGTTTGAGTTGGACCGTGATGCTCTCCAATAATGGGCAAATCGATGTCTCCGGTATCATTCGCTATTCTTGGGAAAATCAAACAATCGATAGCCCAACAACGGTCATTCCTGCTGGAGAAAGTGTACCATGGGTAATTGAGTTGGAAGCGAATACTGGCGCACATTCTGCAACCTTCACTGCGGATTGGATTGCAGCGACAGATTCATGGGATGGCATATTGGGTAATTCCCATGCTGAAAATACGGTTAGTGTCCTATCACAATTACGTCTGATTTGGTCGGACACCTCTTTTTCATTGGTTGACGAAAGCGGAGAAAACGTCACTTTGCCACTAGTAAAAGGAGATAATTATACTGTATCAATCGAGTTATCTTCATTCGATTCGGGGTCGCTAAATTTCACTTGTGGCGATTCAAGCGGCAAGGTATACGCGGTTATTCCGGTCACGGTAACCGCTAGCAATCAATGGGTTGGTATCAGTTGTACTTTCACCGCCGATGCTCCAAATTCCGAATTGATGTTGATTCCATCAGATGGCGGGGTCACCTCGACAAAAAGCTGGAGTTGGCCTACCTCTCTACCATTAGGGACAGAAGTAGGAGCAAAAGAAGACTATAGTTTCGCTACCGCGATGGTAATTCTCTTCATCGCTTTGGGTTTGATAGTTATCCTGATGGTAGCGGTAATCCTCACCAGAGAGAGTGATGGCGAGGTCGAGAGGGATATCTTTGAGTATTGTCCTGCCTGTGATGGCGAATTAGAGGGTGATGAAAATCGTTGTCCGCATTGCCGATTCAATCTCAAGAAGGCGAGAATGCAATTTCATGACTGCGATGAATGTGCTGAGTTGGTGCCCGACCTGCTCGATAATTGTCCATATTGTGGCGCTGCCCAAGACATATCAAAGTACTTCCAAAAGCGTGAGCGACAGGAGATTAAGCAGACTATCGACCTACCAGAAGAAGAGGAGATCGATGAAGACGCAATCGTATCAGGAAGCGAGGACTTTGATCAAGCGGTGCAGGAGTTCGGTTATGATGCCGACGATCTTGAGAGTCATTGGGATGAGAAACTCGCTGCTGCTGAAACCGAGGTTGAAGCGGCTCAAGATCGTCTAGATATAGAAATTGAACTATCAGAACTTGACGATGAGGCTCTTGAACAGATAGTCGAGACCACTCTCAAGAGTGTCGATGAATCATTCTCCGGGAATGATATCGATGCGATATTATCGAAAAAAGACGAAGTGGTTTCACATCTTGATGATGATGATGAATTAAGCGCGAGCGATGCTAAAATACGTGGACGCCTGTTTGAAATCACCGGAGAAAAGGGAGTGATGCCAGGCGATAAGGTGAATATCGGTGGGGCATCTGAATCTGTAATGGTAGGCAATGAGGTACCAACTGATGCTTTGGATTTCAGTTTCAAGGACGACCAAGATCAGCCCTTAACAGAATCTTCCAGAAAGGCACCGCGTCGGCGAAGAAATGATGCTGATGTATCCGATGAAGTAGTAGAAGCGGATGAAACAGCAGAATGTGGAGTGTGTGGTGCAGAATTGGGTATTGAAGAATTAGAATGCAAAACCTGCGGTGCTAGGTTTGAATGAGTGCCTGTCAGTTCTCATAGGGTTCGTCATCGCCATGCGGCTCGGTCGGCTGTAAACTTCATTCAGACAGGCTTGCGATTTGGTAGCAGCGCTTGAATGCTTGGTCGTCAAATAGCCGTGCCATTGATAGCATGACCCCTTCTGAGCAAGGTGATGAGGACGAGGTTGGCGATGCCGTTATTGCTGCTATCAGTCCTACTTACTCCGATAATCAGTGGTTGTATCGGTCTGGTCCCAGCGAGGGAGTTCTTAGAAGGAATGAGAGATGAACCAGAACCATCCTCAGCCAAAGATGAAATCGTAGTATCGCATACCTTCACCACTATTTCACCGCAGCTTTTCAATTCGGAAGACCGCTTCATGGTCGATGAACACGTCACCGAAATCAGTGCTTATCTCTCAGTGCAGAACTTTCTTTCCGAACAGACTGAATTTTTTCCCAATGAGACCAGATATGTGCTGGCGATATTGATCGATGCTGCTGGAAATAATGTCTGGGAGAAAGAGGTTAGTGAAACCAGCACGATATTGGAGACACAGATGCAACCGCCATTCGCTCATGGTGAGTGGACCTTGACAATCGAAGCACGCGGTTATGGAGAAGAGATCCTTAGCCAATTCCAAGACACCTTTCACATCGTGATTACCATCGAGAGAGCTTGCACAATCTATCCGGGAGAGGATGGTTGCAGTTACGATTGAACTTTGAGCAAATTGTCAGGGCAAGCGTGTCTTCGAGAACAACTCTTGCACTTCCCAGGGCGGTCGTGATTTCTTATCGCTCCTCCCTCTACCATCAGGCGTTGAACTTCTTTGACTCCATCTGCCAATATTTTTCGATTGTGATCATCCCATAGGATTTGATGGTTATTATCACCACCATAACTCAGTATCCCAAATGGTGGAGTCTTACCAGTGGTCATCTCTACAAGATGGATATAAGCCATTATTTGCATCTTGTGGGAATAATGAGGTTTGCGCGGTACCTTTCCTGTTTTTTGCTCGACTGGGATGAATTCCCCGTCCATGATGACGATTTGATCGGGTCTTCCCCGTAAGCCATTATTCTCATCGATTAGCAGGCCTTTGTCATTTTCAGCATCCGAGTATGCGACCTCGGTATTTTCCTCGAGTCCGGTGTGTGACCTCGCCAATTCAGACGCACTATCGGCCATTAAGACCCTTTGTAACTGCCAAGATGAAATCAATGTCCACAACATCGCTATGGTCACGAGAATAAATCCAGCTTGGGATTTGTTTTTTGCGGCGGAAAGCCCAATTGCATTGATACCGAGGACGATTGCACCAAGCATAAGACTCGCTTCGACTCTACCGCCTTGGAACCAACCGCCGTGAAAATCGATTGGTTCGATAATAGAATCCAGCATGTTTTCTTGATATCTCTTCAGTTTTTCTTTGATTAATGTATTTTCATCGGCCATCTTTAGCCATGAGCGCCAAGGGAGATAGATTGCAAGAATACCAATAACCAGCCAAACCAAAGCCAGTAAAGCGAGGAATTTTGCCATGTCGACAGGTAGGAGATTTTGGTCATCGAGTTTTGTGAAAGCGATGCCATCGATGATGAACGCGACGATTACTGCAAACCACCATGACCAGATAACCAGTGCTCGATTAAGAACTATTTGCTTGAGCCGATAACCCTCCATATTATGGTGAATTTCAGCGTGCTTGACCAACCCCGCTTCAATCGCTTCCCCCCTACCCTTAGTTCCAGTACGCGAGAGATGCCAGGAAAGAGGACAATATCCGTGACGCTCTAGGTCGGAAGCAGAGACGTGTAAAGCATGACCCTTGTTGTCACGCCAATAGCCATCATCCCCTCGCACAGCATTAGCATCTGAACTAGATTCTGTACCCTCAGCCATGACACCCACCCATGTCAAGTAGATGGACATCCGGAGATGAACCTTTCCTCTATATCGTATGCAGCATCACATTTGGCATTCTTTGCAACCATTAGTGATTGCGAAGCGATTTAATATACGGGGCTTGTGGCCGCAGCGCTGAGGATTGACATATGACCGAGTCTAGCGAATTGCTAATCGATCTTGAAACCTATGAGACCCATGCCGTACATATCGGTACCCAACAGAAGAGTGCTGATATGAGCACCTTCATTCAAGAGGTTCGTTCAGATGGATTATACCTTCTCGACCTCAACATTACAGATTCGAGAATCCGTACTATTGCTAGTTTCATCAACCGCTACAATGTTGCAAATGTGATGGTTGTTTCTGCAAGGCAATATGGTCAACGCCCTGCACGCAAATTCTCTGAAGCAGTTGGAGCTAAGTCAGCAGTAGGGCGCTTTATTCCGGGTAGTTTGACCAACCCTGCTCTCCGTTCCTATGTTGAGCCAGATATCCTGATGGTTACCGACCCTGCTGCAGATCAACAAGCATTGAGTGAGGCAGTTGATTCTGGTCTCCCAATAATCGCTATTTGTGATGCAAATAACAATCTACGCAATGTTGATTTGGTATTACCTGCAAATAACAAGGGTCGTCGCTCCCTTGCCCTAATCTTCTGGTTACTTTCAAGAGAGGTTCTCAAACTCCGTGGTGAAACCACCGACGAGGCTTGGGCCGAGGCCAACGATCTCGAAGATTGGGAATCAACCTTCTGAACATCCTTGTGCCAAGTAATTGCTGACAGAATCAGCAAACTCTTCTGGTTTAGTGTGTGAATGCATCATCATTCGGACTTTTTTTGCTCCGGGCAAACCTTTGGTGAAGGCAACGGCATGCCTCATCATCCATTTTGGCCGTAACCCGGTAGTCGCATTGGCTAATTCGATATAGCGATTCCAACACCATTTGCGAGTTTGAAATATTCTAGTCGATTCATCGCCTGCAAACCAATTATCATCGACCCAAGGTAAATCCTCTTGCTTCATCCAACCAAGACCAACTTTGATATCAGCAAAGACCGAAGGTCTGCCTATCGCTCCTCGTCCAATCATCAAACCGGAAGCATGAGTGGTTTCAAGACAATCACGGGCCGATTCAGTATCGACGATATCACCATTGGCAATCACTGGAATCTCGACAGAGTTGACCACATCTGCAATACTATTCCAGTCTGCCATACCTGAATATTTCTGCTTTAGAGTTCGACCGTGAACGCATAGCCTCTGGATACCAATTCCCTCGAGGCGAGTGGAGATATCAAGCACTGTGTCGGGACCAGCACCGGTTCCCAATCGCATCTTGGCGCTAACCGGTGAATTCACTTCAGAGATTATTGATTCAGTCATCGCCACTAGTTCATCTGCACTGCCCATCAAGGCAGCACCTGCGCATATCTTGGTGACCTTTGGCGCAGGACAGCCGAAATTCAAATCGATGATATCTGCGGTTTCATCTAGCATCTTTGCTGCGATAACCATCTCACTTGGAATCCCTCCAAAAATCTGTGGAATAAACGGTTTTTCGCTGACATGGCTTTCTAGCCTAGCCCAAGAGTTTGCGACTTCCCTAGAGAGTGCACTGGATGAAGTGAATTCGGTGATAGTGACATCTGCTCCACATTCGCGAGATAATAGGCGATATGGTAATTCAGAAACCCCAGACATCGGGGCCAGAAAGAGCGGTCGTTCTTCCCCGTCCCATTCCCCCTTCGCTTTAGAGATCACGAGAGACTCTCCTCAAGCAGCGTCCCAACCCGCTTCATTCGACGTGTGATACGATCGAGGTGGTCGAGCATTTTCTGCTGTAATGATTGCGGTGATTCAGCGGCAAGCCGATAGCCCAAAGCCAATCTACCACCCAAAAGGTTTAGCAGGAGCATTTGTTTTTGTAAGTCGATATCCTTGAGGTGGGAGGACACTTTTTCTGGAGTCAATTTAGATTTAGCAAGATCTTTGAGGATGATTAGTGGGATGTCCAAGCGCTCAAAACCACCTTTAGTCAACAACCAATCCTCACCACGGCGAGAGTATTGGGTTGTCATCGCAGACCATAACGCAGTCGCCAACCTATCGGTCCTCGGCACCCTCTCGACCATTCCGGTGCTACGAAAACGCTCAAGAATCCGGCCAACTCTCGGTTTTGCATCCTTTACCATCGCCGCTGCTTCGTCAATAGAAATCGGTGGGCCTGTGCTCAGAAGCAATTCGAAGAGTTCAATACTTGTCGAACCGGAGAGAACTTCTTTTCCCGGCCGTTCGCCTAAGAGCCCTAAATCGTTCATCAGTTGCCCTAGAATAGTTCTTCCTTCTGCAAGTGGATGCCACTCTTTGATTTGAATGCGAATCCCACCATACTCTTTGGCGGGCAATTCCACCGCCATCCGACAGTCACTGCGGCTCCACAACTCTGCGAGTTCTTCCATACGTTGAAGCAAAGCCAATCTAGCGGCGCTTGCGAACATTTCGATGGAACGGGAAATCGAGCCACCCTTTAGGTGATAT
>CAUYXQ010000074.1:0-6916 GCA_963577015.1 Candidatus Thalassarchaeaceae archaeon | reverse complement strand
TCCTAGCATCAACAGCCATCCCTGAAGACGCTATGGTTTCAAGTAATTGGGGGATGAAAAGCATGATTTTTACCTCTCCAACTTCACCATCTCTCAATGCGGATAGAGGGATTAATTCCTCTATTCCTTCCAGTCTACTCTGAATCAATTGCGATGGAGAGGGTATCTCCTTACCCGAGGGGTCGATCTGAGGATTACCCAAAATGCGGGTTAAACAAATCTCCAAATCATCATTGAACGCATGCTCCATGCGACAGGCGGTTTCATGAATATCACCATCGAAAGGTAAGATTGCCAATAGGGATTCAGCCAAACGATGGCGTCGCTTCATCTGCTGGCCAAAAGCGAGACCTGTAGGTGTCAATCTAACTCCCTTATAGGGTTCGTATTCAACAAATCCCTTACCAGCTAATCGTTGAACCATTTCTGTTGCAGATGCTGGAGATACGCTCAATATATCAGCTAATTCACCATTGCGAACTTGTTTGTCGGGGTTTATCTCATAAAACCCGTAGAGGGTCTCCATGTACTCCTCCTCGAATTCTTGGAAGTGCCCTCCACCCATACTGATGCCAGCCCTAACTCACACATAATCTGTTCAGTCGGCAATGGCGGTGAAAATCACTTGACAATGCGGACAGCGTGCCTTTGCCGGACGCCGCTCATATGGTACTTTGATGGTATTTGTACATTGAGGGCAAGCCAATGTATCATCTGAAGAAGATGACGTTGGCAATTCATCGCTCTTTTCCTCAGTGGTGGTTTTTTTGTTGGATTCAGGAGCCGATACCTCTTCGATTATTGGTTCAGGTTCGGATACGGTCGCTTCAACAGGGAAACTCAACTCGCAATCAGGACACCTGACCTTACCGGAATATGTCACCGGCACATTGAGTTTAACCTCGCAACTTGGACAATTGACCACGACCTTTTCGTTATTTACCACAGAGGTGCGTTTAGATTTGGTTTTGGGTTTGCTCTCCTTACCATCTGCATTGCCTAGAGAAGAAGCGATTCTCAGTCCTAAAATTACAACGGCGGCCAATAAAATTCCGCCACCTATTCCTTCCCATGCCAATGAAAAACCAGCGTCGGTGCCGACATCTGCTGTAATACTAGCAAATGAACCACTGGTTTCTACCACCTGGCCACCGACTACCCAGCGCGCAGAAAGATCGACCACCTCTAAATTTGGCCAGATTATCGAGACCTCCATAGCATTGGTCGCTTCAGCAAAGGCTGGTGTTGCTGATTCCAGTAGGATGTTATTGCGTTCATCGAGAATAATTACTTCACCCACGGGGATATCCCCCGGGCCTTCATTGCCAAATTGTAACAGAATTGTGGTCTCGGTATCACCTACTGCCTCACCCGGTAGGACGATTGTTATGGTTGGAATAATAGAATTATCTGGTACCTCAATCTCAACGAAAAGATCGGAGTTTGCACCGACGAGCCAATTTGTATTCTCCACTCTAATGAAAACCTCAGCCGCACTCAAGTTGCCGAGATTAACTCTGCCGTTTTCACTACCTGAGTGGATGGTGCGGTTACTGCGTACTATCTCTTGGTAGGTTCCGCTGATAACTTGCCCAAATACCAATTCAAGTGAACGACTACGGCCTTGCGAAAGGTCGATGAGCCAATCGATGCTTACGCCATCCTCATCGTTAACAACATCTATTATCTTAATTGCTACATCTTGAGTTGGTGAAATAGGTATGGAAATCGATCCAGAGAGTCCACTCTCGACCGCACCATCATCACTGATAACCTGCCATGAATAATTGACTTCACCGATGGCATTAGCACTGATAAGCGCCGAAAGTTCGCCTGCTTCCCCACTATCCAATTCCACAATCTCTCCATTGAAAACTTCACCACCAACCGAGATTTGCATACGAGCATGGCCCAAACCATCACCCTCATTTCTAAGCAATAAGGAAAATCGTAAATCATCTCCTAAATGCCATGGACCCTCGAGAAGAAATGGCGTTGACGACCCTGCGGCAAGAAAACTCGCTGCGTCGATATCGATTAGATAAGTCGCTATTTGGTCACTATGAGTTCTCATTCCAGAGTGAGAACATGTCATGAGACCTGGGCGCGCAGTTTCAGAAAATTCTATTTGACTACTTGAGCCGATTGCCAATGAGATATTTGCACTATAAATCGTTTCACCAGCAAAACTGCAGGTGATTATGCCGTCAAAGGTTGCTTCACCAGAGTTACTGACATTCAATATCCAGCCTACCACCTCACCCGCATCGGGTTGATTAGGAGTCGATGTGAATAACAAAGTGAGTTCCGGTAACGGTGGTGGACCTATAACCAAGGTACTGCTTAATGAATCATCACTAGAATCCCCATCGGAAAGATTCTCTATTAAGATTTCAAAATCCAATTCTCCTTCGACAAGCATTGCAGTAGTAAAGCTGATCTCGGTCGATGAATCAGCACTGGAATTCACGGTTATTGTAGCAAGTGGGTCCCCATCGATTGTAGAATTGACCGTTCCATTCCAATCTATATCACCATCGTTGACGAGAAAAAGCGTCAGGTTCGCATAATCACCGGAACGCAAACTAGCATTATTGGTAGCATAGCCATTCTCATCAACTGGATCTACCGTCAATGAAGCAAGCGAGATATCCAAAGGCCGCAGTCTTTGCACCATGGCCCACCAAGTCAAAGATTGCTCGCTGCTGGGGTCACCAACATCTCCGCCTATCTCAAGCGAGAGGTTGGAATAGCCCAAGGGAGCATCACCAATTGTGAATGGGACTATTTTTACCTCGCTATCATTTACCATCACAGAGCCGGCCTCGCTATCTATCAAGACTCCTTCTAGGTCTCGCAATGTTGCAGTCCAATTAACAATTGATTCCGATGCGCCGCCCACGCCCATTATACTGAGATTTACCGACAATGGGCCTTGACCAACATCGCCATCCCCAGAGATAACAACCTCGGTCATCACTCCTCCTGGCCCGGCATCAGCAAGAGGAATTACCGCGAGGATTAGAAGAATCACGATGGCAACGGCTCGCCCCATATCCACGACATGTAACAACCGGTTATTCACATTCACGCACCAATATGCTCCGACGCCACCTTTATCGAAGGGTGTCAGGTGGCGCCACCGTTCACCATGGACTCATTGGAACTCCTTGCTGTCACGCCCGAACTCCTTGCCAAGGCGATTATCCATCGCCGGGAGCGATTGCTAGAGTTGATCCCCGAGGAACTGGAAGCCTGTAAAGGCCAACAATCAGAGGCGGAAGCCATGGCAAGAAGTGCGCGGAAATCTCGTGATGACATCAATGAAAAAGTCGCCTCGTTGAAGAATGAGCGCAATAATGCTCAAAAAGAGGCAAAACTTCTTTTTGAACAGGCTGGAGGTTTACGCCAGGTGATGGTCGAAGAGGGGAGAATGGCCGCCCCCGAGCCGAAATGGGCCAAGGATAAACTCGCAGCACGTCTAGCAGAAATCGAAAACCGACTGGAAACTACTAGTGGTGATCACAAGACTGAGGGTCGCTACATCAATGAGATGAAGGCCCTGATTCGCGAACACGAGCAATGGGTCGAACAGAGGGCTGACTCACAACCCGAGTTCACAAAGATGCGAGAATGCCAGAATCAGGCTGCTATATTGATGGATACCGCACAAAAGGCCCATCAAGCGATGACTGAATTGGCAGAAGCAAATATCGATCGTCATGAGACATACGTGCGCTGGGAAGAAGGACGCAGAAGATCAACATCCAAGAGTAAACGCCTCGATGACGCCCTAAAATCAAGTGATAGTGCCAAGACTTTTTGGAACGATAAGTTGCAATCTGGTTTTGGTGTATTACTCAAGGATTCGAAACGTGTCGAAGAGGAGGGCATGTCGAGCAAGGCTCTCGCCCGAGAGAAAAAGCAACAACGGGAGAGTGAGGAGGAATGAGTGCCGAATCCCCATCTGCCTTTGAACAGCGTTGGCCAGAGGTCCATCGGCAATTGAACTCTGAAAATGGAGAATCGGTTGTTCCTGAGGGGAAATATCTCGATAATGCTATCGCTAAAGGCTTGAAGAGCCACAGAGAAAATGAGTCAACAAAAAAACGTCGAGATGGTCTCATTCACCACTTGCAAAAAATATTTTCTACTAGATTCAAGGGCAGTGATTTACAGGCTTTTGGCTCGTCCCAAACCGGTCTAAATCTGAGGAATGGTGACGTTGACCTGTGTTTGATTATCGATTCAAGGGATGTGAAAAAGCTACTGAAACGAATGCGTGGTATTCTCAATGACCAAGGGATGGAGGACATTATTACCATTCCTCACGCACGTATCCCAATAGTCAAGTTTCGTGATCCCAGAAGTGGTTTTGAAGTTGATATTGCCATTAATAACAGCCTTGCACTACACAATACTAAATTGCTCAAAGCCTATTCAGAAAGTGACCCACGTATCAGAGATTTGATTCTCACAGTAAAACACTGGGCGCTTCAAAGAGCCATATGCGATGCTTACGAGGGGACTTTCTCCTCTTATGCCTGGACATTAATGGCGATTGCACATATGCAGATGATAGAACCAAATCTTGCACCTAACCCACAACTATCCGAGCAAAGAGAGGAAGTAAAAATTGGCAAAATCGTCTATGACATTACGGTTTCCGACCAGATTACACCCGGTGACTCAAAGTGCACAACCGGAGAACTCCTCGCTGGCTTCTTTGACCGCTTTACCAGTAGATGGGATTGGCATGAAGATGTGATTTCAATCGCCAATGGAGGTTCGATTTCCCGTAAAGAAAAAGGTTGGAAATTTACAGCCCCTAGCGCAATTGAAGTGATAGAAGCTGATGATGATAGCAAGGATTTGCAAATGGGCTACCACCATCTCAGCATAGAAGATCCTTTCGACAAAGAACACGACCTCTGCCGCGTGGTAAGGCCCGAAGGGGAATTGACAATTCGTGATGAATTATTGAGGGCTGCAAGAATGGTCGCTGAGGGTAAACCCTTAGCCAAGATATGTGAAGTCGTACGCCCGGAACGCTTCAAGAATGAACAACCAGAAGACATATTTCACGATTTGCGAACACAAAAGGAACATGAAATCCAAAGTAAGTTGGATAATGTTATCTCTGAAATCGATACACTCACCACGCGAATGGACGCTTTGGAAAGCGAGCGTGCATCAGCTATTAGAATGGCAAGAGCGATGCGAGGAATCATCGAAGAGACAGGTGATATTCGCAAAAAGCACAAGGATACCATTGTCAGTATACGAAAGCGCGGCAAAGAGATAGATGTTGTGCGCAAAAAACGTGACCTTATCAACCGCAATGTCGTAATTCCTGTCCATATGATTGAGGAGGAATTGCTCAAGGTATACAACCGCCTCACTGCGGTAATTGAACGCGAAAGAGTTCCTTCATTAAATCGCGAAAAGAATTGGTTTTCACTTTTCTTTGAATTACAACAAATGCACATTAAAGCATGTGAGGCAGGAGAATTGCACAAAGAATTCATCACCCTATCAAAAGCTCAACGCCAAGATATTTCTCTGTTGAGAGATTTTGAAAGCGAACACGACGACGTCACTAAAAACCTGCTCGATGAAGAGGTCTTACTCAAGGAGGAAGACGTCTCAAAAAGCGGCATGAAATCATGGGATAAGCGCGCTAATAGCATCATGAGAGCATTGCGCCAAAGACGAAACCAAATGCACTCCCTGAGACGAGAAAAAGGTAGACTCGAGGCTTGGATTCGTATGGGTGCGAAGCGGTCTAATGTGCAAAAAGGTGCACCGAAGGGCCAATCGCGAGGCACTGGTAATCGTCGTGAATATCGCGGCCCATCCAAGGCTGAAAAAGAAGAGATTCGTAAGAAAGCAGCCTCGGGAGCGACCATTTCACTTGGCGACCTTGATACTCTGTTGAGTAGTGGTGGACTCAAGGGTCTGACCTCTGATGATTCGACCTCGGACAAGAAACAACGAAAGAAGAAATCAGCGATGAAAAACCTAGGTGACCTCTCGGCCCATCGAGGTTCACGTAATCGATATTCTCGCAAGGACTGATATGACATAGCCCTTAGGGAGTTCGTGCCTCAATGGATTGAAGGACTATCTCCAAGTGAGTTATCAGAGGAATGGATTTCAGCTATCGCTAAATTATTTCTCGCTGAAACCGGTGAAATATATCACGCTGATTCGATAAGGGCCTTACCCATTCCTAGTTGGTGTGGTAATTTACTACTGATGAATGGCGATAAACCCTCTGACCTGGCCGGCTTGCTTTGGTGTATGCCATATAGTAAAACCAGGGCAAGGGTAGTAGCATTCGCAATTCATCAGGCCCACCAGTCGATGGGATACGGCTCTCAGGCTTGGGATATATTCTGCGATGCTGCGAAAAATGCTGGTCATTGTGAGATTCAATTAGAGGTCCGTAAGAGCAATGAGAAGGCTATTGTATTCTATAAGAAGAGGGGATTGGAGGTAATTGGAAAAATCGAGGGTTATTATTCAAGCGGGTTGGGTTATGTAATGCGCGGCCCACTATAGTCATACAAAAATACCCCTTAACACTCAACATCTGCCCTAATAATCAAACACGTCCGTGATAACCACCGGTTGATGCGCACACGCCTACTCGCTGATTTGCTCGCTATACCAGGGGTCGAAAATTGTATGTTGCTCGACGCTGATGGCTTCATTATCAGTGCCCTGCCTCTAAATCGTGATGCAAGCGCAGCCGCAATTCCCGGAATGTTTTCCGGTGAGGAATTTGAAATGGTGACAATCGTCTCCTCCGAACATACCATTCTCGGCCAATTATTACCAAAGCAGCATATCTTAGCCTTGATTATTGAGCCATCTTCCAACATGGGTCTCATAAGATCGAGAGTAAAGGAGA
>CAUYXQ010000073.1:0-6988 GCA_963577015.1 Candidatus Thalassarchaeaceae archaeon | reverse complement strand
CACGTCATCCTTGCTTTTGACCAGAGTGGGAATCAATCCGACATTTGCGGTATAACCAGAACTGTAAATCAGTGAAGCCTCGACCTCTTTGAATTCGGCGACCTTTCTTTCGGCTTCGAGATGAATATCCATAGTACCGGCGATTGCTCTGACCGAGCCGGAACCTGCGCCATATTTACGAGTGGCTTCAATCATCGCCTCAACGACTTTTGGGTGGGTGGTTAAATTGAGATAATTATTGGCTGATAGCATTATTGTTGGCTTACCATCCATGGTGCAGTGTACCTGATTTGCCCCTTCAAGTGTAGGAGGTTCCCATAGTAGAGATTCTCTTTTGAGTTCCAAATATCTGCTCTCCATCCATGAGAGGTCTCCTGCCATGTCCCTGACAGGCTATGCCCATACAAGGGTCTTTTGACACCATAGGTAACCGTGATATGCTGACAGTCCTGCGCCAAGCCATGCGCCTATCGGGTAAGGTGAGCAGAGGACTGGGCCGCGCCCACGTCTTCATGGCACAGCGCCATTACCAAGATCAATTCCGTCCAATTATTTCTCAGACGGCTTGGCCAGGAACCCTCAATGTCGAAGTTAAGGGCGAGATGCTCACCTCCTACCGCAAATTACGGGTCAGTGCCGGTCTCGAGCAGGGTGAGGCCAGTAGTTTTGCAGCACTACGTATCCATGGATTTGAACGAGAGGGGGTTTCCTTTGGTGGGGCAACCGCATTCAACGCTAGAATAATCTCTGGAGATAAAGAAGAGGATTGTGCAATTTTGATTCCTGACCTTACGCGCCACGAGGATGTGGTAGAGATTATCTGCGGTATATTCTTGCGGGAGTCGATGCTATTGGTCGATGGCGATGTGGTTGAGATTCAACTACTCAATTGATCCCAAATGCGGTGGAGAATCGCTTTTTGTTCAAGACGGGCCAATTCACGCCAGCGGCGAAGGTTACCACAAGGTGCATCGAGTATCGGGTCATCCGTTTGTAAATCTTCGATTGCTGGCCAAGATACATTCCACAGAATCAACCAATCACTATCCGCCAATCCCAAATCATCGTAGATGCTGGGTTCATGTAAGGTCTTCTCGACCCTTTGTGCGGTAATTTTTCCACTTGCTAAACCCAATAATGCCGAGGCGATTCTTCGCACTTGATTCCAAACAAAGGCGGTGCCGGTTATTTCAAAACCGACCAAACGTTCACCACTATACCATGGTTTACAGGATTCTACCATACGCACATAATTCTTGCCTTCTTCCTTGCGAGAGAAATTACTCCAATCATGTTCACCCTCAAAAATACTACACCATTCGGTAAAACTTGCATGGTCCGGTTCTTGCCAGCGTTCCATCGCTTCCATTCGATAGCGATAGGTGCGATTCAATGCGTGTCTTGGCAACCAGTCATCAGCCACTCTTCGGGCATCGAAGAGGGCGATGCTATTGGGCAATCGATCACGGGTTGCTTTGAGAAAGCCTTGCTCTTGCATGCCGAGCCATCTTTTTTCCTCGAGGTCGACGATGCCACCGTTTACTCTGACATTTACCCCCGCATCGGTGCGGCTAGCCATTTGAATCGGCATGTCCTTGCGGGTAAATTTATTCTTGTGAAATACCTTGAGAAATTCACCATGAACCGTGCTGACATCAGGTTGGATTTGACTGCCGTGAAAGTCGTCACCAATATGGCCAAATCGATAGAAGATTCGGGCACTATCGCCCATGGTTAATCACTCGCTACTAAGAGTGGTAACCGCATCTTTGGCACTATAGCCGAGTCCACCGACCGCCCAGGTCAAGGATTGCTTGAGCCAAGGTGCAACCATCGGATTGGTTCTTTCAGGGTCGAGTCTTTCGATAGCCTCAACGATAAGACGACTAGCATCAAAGAGAGTGTCTTCGACGGGAATCTCTGCGAGGTCAGCCATCTTTTCCAAGCGCTGATATTCCTTGACCGCCATAGGGATTCGTCCACAGTCGAGACAGAAATTGGCGAAACTTGCAACATATTCAAGATTTTCTTCATCGAGAGCCATCGCCTTCTTGTATCCTTGCATAATCTTACCAGCAGGAACATCTTCTTCCATATCGATTGAAAGACGCATGAAGGCAGCCTCTGACCAGCCATAATGTGCGGCTGCATTGTCTGCTTCATTTTCCCTAATGCTGTCAAAAAGTGCCATGGCGCTGGTAAAGTCACCGTTTGCTAGGACCATTCCAGCTTCTTGCATCTGCTCGCTCATGGAGCAGGCGTTAGGCCCTTGGTTCTTGAAACCTCTGACCGGCTTCACTTGGCTTGCTCGATGGTTTCCTTCAAATCGGCAAGCACGCCAGATTGGCTGTGTTTCTGGTGCATCTCATTGAGCAGGTTTTCGGTATCACGCCAGTTGCGTATCTGGTAGAAGCAATACTTTGCATCGGGTCTTTCGATTTTTGAAGTACGTGTATAGGTCATAAAGGCGAAAAGTTTCTTGAAGATACCTTTACTGCCGGTCGAACCAACCGAGACGCTCATGCCCTCTTCGACGATTTCCAATTGATTACCGGTATCGGTGATGATGGTCACATAACCAAGGATACTGCCAAGGGCGGTTCTCTGGGTGCGAATTTCACGGATATTATCGTAGAGGATTCTGCGACCGTCACCGGGAATGAACAGGTGTTGGGTGTAGATGACTCGATGGTTGGTGATTGCGTATTGAAAACTGTTCTGGTAGAATAATGTGAATACTACCATTAGGCCGCTCCATAGTATTCCGAATAGTGTATAATTGAAGGTAAGCGGGATGTATCCAGTGTTTCTATCGGTGAAAGTAGTTACAATGATGTCTTCAAATTCAACGATTAGTGGGGTTAAAGATACCAGTAATAGGTATGTGGTGACCCAACCATTGCTTCCGGGAAGATTGAACATTCGGTTTAGCCAAGTAAGCAGGAGTAAAGCCATGACCACGCCTACATTGCCTAACTCAGACAACTGCAATAACCAAATCAAAATAGTGACTACAGCGTTTGATTCACTGGTATCGATGTTATCAGCCCAGCCGAATAAGAGGTGAATTCCTAAAATCAGTGCCGCGATGACGTAAAGTTCTATGAAGGCGAAGAAAGAAGGTTTTCTCGTCATTAGAATCTCTTCATCACCGGTCAGACGAAAGCGGTTACGCAAGGATTCAGATGCATAGGGGTTCTCTTCCTCTTTTGGTTCTTCGGTCACCTGCGCTGGCTCTTCGATTGCATTTATTTCAGGGGCTTTTTCAACCACTGCTTCTTCTTCTTCTACGGTTTCATCTTCTGACATAGTGACACCTGTGGTTGTCTCACACAGTGTCGCAATGATGAACCTTGTGCTAAAATAGATGCAGTGTGGTGCTTGAATCAGTGGAGTAAGCCCCATGCATGCTCAGCATTTCCATGAATAGTGCCCCAATCATCACGTTTTCTAAGACCATTTTCATCCTTAATCGCTAATTTCTTGACTATCAATGGATATTCATTATATGTCAAATGGCTCCAAATACCGCCTCTAGTTGGTTGATCAAAGGTCCAATGGGCTCTGGCAGCGGCTTCGGCTTCGATGCGAATATCGCTTCGTCCATTCCATAAATGGATTGAAAATGTAGGCAATCCATCTTCCCCTATTACTCTCTCCACGGTGGCTTTGGCAAAACTCTCACTACGTTGATTTTTAACATCGTGAAATAGTCCACCCTGAGAAAGTGGATAGTGGCCGATATCACGGTGTTTATTTGGCTTTGAGTCTTTAGCGCTGACAAGGGGAGAGAGATGTGGTACAAACCAGTCGATATACGAACCATCATCGAGATGAAGCACCCCCCAAAACCAAGGAATAGATGGTGCCTGGACGCAGACTTTCTGGAAATAAGCGCTACCCTTTACCTCTTTACCGGCGATTGTGCCCTTGCAAATCGAGCCGTGTAATCGCAATATATCATAACCCATGCCTTTGGCATATTCAGCGCTGGCTTGACGGGCAGTACTCATTGCAGGGTTCCACGGGTTCATTGCGAGGTCGAATAATCCATGCTCGGTTTCCAATCTGAGCCAAAACTCACTCAGATCTGGCTTCAAACCCATCGAGAGTTCTTTTTCGTTGACGGCTATCACCGCTCCTCCACTCTCACCCGGCCATTGGGGGTTCTTATCGCCGACGACGATTATTCGACATGATTCTAAGACGAGTGGTTCATGCATTTCCTTGCCATCATACCACCATGCTGCAACCATACCCTCGATGGCAATACCACCATCCTCATCAATACCGGGGCGTCCGACAGGTTGCCATTTGACCCCGTTTACTTCGACCAAAGGATTGTCCTTGGTCGACCAAAGTACCATCAATTGTTTTCCGGCTGGATTTCCACTTTCATCTTCAAGCATCACCAACCACCACCACCAGTCCCAAGTTAGATGGTGAATCGGTTCGCGGTCTTGTAGACGCCATAAGCCGCTGAGATCGCCTTCAAATTTTTGCATGAAAATCAGTCATCCATCTCTTTGCCTTTGAATAGGGCTTGGCCAATGAACCAAGCTGCTGCTGCTTGGAATATCAGAACTAGAGAGGCGATTAATGCTGCTACCCAATTGCTAACTCCCAAGCCATGCCCGGAACTGAAGAATTTCAATGGGTCATTACCAATCAAACTGCCACATTCATCACCTTGGGTTCCCCAGGAGCAATCGTTGTTGCCTCCAGCCCATTCACCCATTTCGATAAACATGGCCATATCTGGCCAGGTCATGGCAGCACCGGCGTCGACTATCATCAAG
The DNA here is from genome assembly GCA_963577015.1 of Candidatus Thalassarchaeaceae archaeon. Classification (GTDB taxonomy): domain Archaea; phylum Thermoplasmatota; class Poseidoniia; order Poseidoniales; family Poseidoniaceae; genus MGIIa-K2. Next base: position 2,189 of record CAUYXQ010000073.1, on the reverse strand, counting down.
CCCCAGCCTATGACGCTGAATTTTTGGATTGCAGAATCACCACCGCCTAATACCGATACAAATGCCATACCCAATTCCCACGCGGCAAGGATAATGGCGAGGACTACCCCTTGTTTCCATAGGATACCAAAGGTGGAGAAAATAGCACCATAAACCAAAGTAACCAGCATCCCTGCGATACATATTGTGAACCAAATACCGAGGTCAGAGAAACGGAAGAATGACTCTGATGGTCCCATAAAACCAGTGAGCAACGCCATCAATAAACAAAGCCCAATTAAGAACGGCCAGACTATGCCCAGATATCCTAGCATTCGGTAGACCAAAATCTCCCCTCTTGCGATTGGTTTGGCTATCATAAAGTGCATTGTGCCATTGGTCATCTCATCACGAATTAGACCTGTGGCAAGGAATAGCGGCAAGAATATTCCCAAGAGATAGACGATGCCCATCTTGCCTACACCCAAAATAAAAGCACGATGTAAAGCCTCCTTGCCGTATTTTTCATCATCGGGGTCTTCATCGACATTTCCATCAGATGAAATAATAAGAACCTGAGAATAATTTGAATAGAGTAATACTATATTGCAAGGTATTGAATCGCCATTGTTATCTTTTTGCGAGTCGCTTACCAATTGTCCCTCTTGACGACAATCGCCATCATCATCGTAGCCGACCTTAGATATCGAGGCAAAAGAGGCATTATCCCAGTTAAAATCATCCTCGTTTATCCATTTTTCACGTGGGTCGGGATCAATTCCTATCGGATATGATGCTGCATTATACGGGTCTGTGCCGTGAAGAATTTCCTGCCCGGTTGGATAACCATCTTGATCCCAATCATAGGAGTCCTGGTCGTTATCAATCGCTTCGATATGTGTATTCATGGCATCGGCATAGAATAGTGCGACCAATAACATCGAGCCCAATCCGACCCCGAGAACAACCCAAGTAGAGATCCGAGTGCGATATTGACGCATGGTGAACTCGGCGATAGCGGTGGCTTTTCTATCTAATTTAGACCAGACGTTATTCATCTTATCACTCATCAAGAACCCCCCGTTAGATAGTGCAAGATACTTTGTAAATCATCATCAGGACTATCTATTTCCCATACTTCATGTGAATTCTTGACGATTATTCCCGGTAACTTTTCATGGACCACACCGAAGTGCTGAGTTTCGATAATCAAGTTATTTACACTAGGGATCGAAAGTCCTCTCACCTCGTCGATATCGATGACATCTTTGGCCAATGCCTTTGGGTCTTTGCACATTATTGAGATTTTATGGGGGTGCTGATCGAGCATTTCGCGAATTGCATGGGAATTGCCAAGAGCGAGAAGGCGGCCATTATGGAGGATGATTATCTGCTCGGTAATCCTCTCAATCTCATGCAAGATGTGTGATGAGACCAACACGGTTCTACCCATTCGGCCCAATTCTCTAATCACATTCATCACCGAGGTTCTCGCTAGCGGGTCACAACCTTGGAGTGGCTCGTCGAGTATGATTAATTCCGGGTCGTTGACCAGAGCATGGGCGATTTTCACCCGCTGACGCATACCCTTGGAAAAGCGACCGATTTGTTTTAGCATCACATCACCCAATCCAACAAAGTTCAGCACCCTTGTCGCTTCTTTTTGCGCTTCATCGCGTGTCAGTCCATGCAATCTTGCAAAGGTGGTGATGAAATCCAAAGCCGTCATCCAATCGTGCATCTTCTCATGCTCGGGAACAAAGCCGACCCGCGCATATGGTGCGGTATTTTTCCACGGGTTTTCACCGAATAATTTCACAACTCCCCCACTTGGTTTTATCTTACCCATCATCAATTTGAACAGGGTGGATTTTCCGGCGCCATTCATCCCCAGAACGCCGGTTACGCCGCCACTGAGAGCAACTGAAATCCCGGTTAAAGCATTGATACGGCCATATTGTTTGCTGACATTGTCGAACATCACCACGGGGGCTGTCTTATCTGGAACCCACTCTTTGGTTTCAGCTTCACCGACCTGAGACATATCCGGCATCATTCCCGAGTCACCTCCAAAGATGAGATTCTACTTGCTAGCACATAGAGAGCCAGTCCATTGATTACGACGATTGAAGCAAGACTCCAGGTCCAAGGATGGTCATAGGTCATCTCGATTCCCATCAGGGCCTGTGTGACATGGGCGACGCAATCGA
>CAUYXQ010000072.1:0-7026 GCA_963577015.1 Candidatus Thalassarchaeaceae archaeon | reverse complement strand
AAGGATATGGATGGCAAGGTGTCATCAAGAGATTCGGTGGTAAACTGCAATCTCACAAGAACTCCAAGAAACGCCGTCAACACGGTAACATGGGTGACTTCGGTACCGGATACGTTCGGAAGACCATTCGCCAGGGTGGACAAACCGGGTATCACCAAAGGACAGAATACAATAAGAGAATCCTGAAGATTGGCAATTCCGATGATGAGTCGATCACTCCAGATGGTGGTTTCCTTCACTACGGTGAGGTCAACTCGGATTACGTGCTGGTCAAAGGCAGTTTGCCTGGACCAGCAAAGAGGATGGTCAGATTGCGTGACGGCACACGTGCCGATGCTAAGAGTCTGCATCCATTTGAGATCACTTACGTCAGCACATCGAGCAAGCAGGGGGTATGAAGATGAAAGCACAGGTAATGAATATCGTCAACACAATCCACCGCGATGAAGTCGATGCCGGACGTCTACAAGAGGTCTACGATATATCGGTCGAGTTGGGCAAGAAACTCAATCTTCCCGATGCATTTGAAGCAGAGTCGAGACCTGATATGGTCAAACTTGCTATTGCCAGTTCACGCGCTAACCGCAGACAGGCATATGGTTCTAGGGCTCATGGCGGAAAGAGACGACCGATGAGCGGAATGAAGCATTCCGTCGAATGGTGGGGCAAGGGACGTGGTGTTTCGAGGATTATGCGCCGTACAGGTCAGCGCCGTGGTGTGCAAAACCCGCACACATTAGGCGGCCGCAGAGCTCATGGGCCAAAGGTCGAGAAGGACTGGAGCCGCAAACTCAACAGCACCGAGCGTCGTCTGGCAAGGGATAGTGCCCTCGCAGCAACAACCTCCCTAGAAAGTGTCACTGCAAGAGGCCACAGGCTAGCAGAAGGCGTGGATAAACTACCAATTATCCTCGGTGATTATACCGAGGTAGCAGGTAAGGATTCTGAGTCTATTGACATCGAGACATTCAACCTCAACGGTGGAACTCGCAAGGTCAGTGCAATATTCGAAGCACTTGGACTTGGTGACGACTTGCGCCGAGCAAAGAACGGCCGCAATGTCAGGGCTGGAAAAGCAACCATGCGTGGTCGAGTGCGAAAGGTACCCAAGAGCGTACTTCTCGTTGTAGCTAACAAAGATGGTCTAGCACGGGCTGCACAAAATCTCCCAGGCGTCAATATCGTCGCTGCTAAGGATCTCTGTGCCGAGGACCTTGCACCGGGAGGCGACATGGGTCGCCTTACCGTGTTTACCAAATCCGCCGTAGAGGTACTCGCTTGAGGTGATATTATGAAGAATCCATACGATATCATACGCATGCCCTGGATTACTGAGAAGTCCATGGAATCGAGGTCCAAGGACAATAGAATGGAATTCATCGTTGCCCGTAAGGCGACCAAAGAAGAAATCGCAGCAGCGGTCGAAAAACTTTTCGACGCTGAGGTCGATAAGGTCAACGTTCGTAATACCAAGCACGGTAAGTTGGCCAGCGTCAGGCTCTCTGAAGGCTATGACGCAGATGAGGCGGCAATGCGCCTAGGAGCATTCTGAGGTGATTTATCATGGGTAAGAGAATACGTGCACAACGAAAAGGTTCATCGCCAAGATACCGTGTTTCATCGCATCGTTTCCCAGGTGCTAACCGCATGCCTAGGGTAAATGACGTCGTGGCTGAAGTCACGGAGTTGATTCATTCACCAATCCATAGCGCACCATTAGCGCGGGTAAAACTCCCCGATGGCCAGACCAATCTTGTCGTCGCAACCGAGGGGATCGCAGTTGGTAGTACGGTCGCAATCGGTAATAATGCTGCACTTAGGCCTGGAAATATCACCAATCTGTTAGCGATTCCTGAAGGAACTCAAATCAATAACGTCGAAATCCGCCCCGGCGACGGTGGCAAGATTTCGAGAACAGCAGGTAACTCCTGTCAGATAGAGGCGCATCTCGGAGACAAGGTTAGAATCCGTATGCCCAGTGGTAAGAGTAAGACCCTCAACGGCAAATGTCGTGCAACCATCGGCGTTCTCGCCGGTCATGGTCGACTTGAGATGCCACTGCGAACTGCTGGTGCAGCACATTACAAGGCTAAGGCCAAGGGTAAGTTGTACCCACACGTTAGTGGTGTGGCAATGAATCCAGTAGACCACCCACACGGTGGAGGAAATCATCAGGCTGTTCACGGACCTAACTCGGTTGGTAGAGGAACACCACCTGGCGCCAAGGTCGGACATATTGCGCCGAGTAGAACTGGTCGCAGAAGCGGTAAGAGAAAGGTAGGTGAGTGATAATGGGACGAAAGAAGAAGAAGTCATTCATGACACCGAAGGCTACTCGTCGTAAGACAAGAAAGACACGTTCATCGGCAGCAGCTCGCCGCCAGAAAGAATTCACATACCGTGGATATGGCGTTCCCGAACTCCAAGCAATGCCACTATGGCCCTCGGAAGAGGATCCAAGTGCACCCTCGATTATCACTCTATTACCTGCAAGGGCACGCAGAAGCATCGCCCGTGGAATCTCCCCGGAAGGAGAGCATGCAATCAACCGTATTCGCAACTCCACTGGCATCGTTAGAACCCACCGTAGAGATCTACCTATTCTTCCCGAATTCGTAGGTCGTAGCATCGGAATTCACAACGGTAAGAAATTTGTTGAAATCGAGATTAAGGCCGAGATGATAGGGCACTATCTAGGAGAGTTCGCGCCAACACGCCGCAGTGTAACCCACAGTGGACCTGGTGTAGGTGCGACACGCTCTTCAGCACACGTAGCATTGAAGTGAGGTGAGATGAATGGGTTGGAAGAGAGATGAAATGGACAGAAGGTCCAAGAGAAGAGAATTGCCACAAAAAGGCTATACTCAGTTACTCCAAGGCAGCAGACTCGCTACAGCGCGAGCAAAGAATGTCGATATGCACGTCAAGCATTGTTTCGAGGTTTCACGCGCAATCAAGAACCGCACCGCAGGAGATGCGATAGATTTCCTCAACGAGGTTCTCAAGATAGATAGCAATCGTGCAGATATCAGGCGCAAAGCCACTGCAGTCCCATATCGTATGGGTAGTGGCAACAAGAAGCGCAAGCGAAGTGGACCGAGCATGGTCGGTCACCGCAAAGGTGGAATGGGCCCGGGTAGGTATCCGGTCAAGGCTAGTCGTGCATTCATCAAAATAATTCAGAGTTGTATGGAAAACGCTCGCCATCAATACGAGGATATCGAACCAGAGGATATGGTCATCACCCACGCTGCTGCACATCGCGGTGAGATTAAGCGCGGCTGGATTCCAAGAGCCCGTGGCCGTGCAACACCTTCTAATCACTACCGTGTGAATTTGGAGATATTCTTGGAAGACTTCAGCGATTTCGGCGATGATTTGGAGGAAGACGAGTTCTGAGGTGATTGTCATGGCAAATAATAACAGCAACGTTCGCAGGATCATCAACCGTAATGTCGAGAGGCATCTGGTCAAGGAATTCCTAATGCTCAACACCAAGAAAGCCGGATTCGGTGGACTTGACATCAGGAGAACCCCAGTTGGAACAGAGGTCACTATCAAGGCGGAACGCCCTGGTATGGTAATCGGCCGCAAGGGTAAGATAATCAATGACTTACAAAGCAGGCTAAACGATGAGTTCAATCTTGAAAGCCCACGCTTAAAGGTCGAGGAAGTCGAGGATGCAGCACTCAATGCACAGGTTATGGCTGAGAAAATAGCCAGTGCAATGGAGCGCGGTTGGTATTACCGCCGTGCCGGTCATTCCGCTGCCCTTAGCATCATGGATGCTGGGGCGAGAGGTGTGCTAATCACCATCGCTGGCAAGTTGACCGGTTCAAGAAATCGTACTCAAAAATTCCTTCGTGGTCACGTCAAGTTTTGTGGTGAAACTGCAATCCGTTATATGGACCATGGCTATTCTCAGGCAGTCAAGAAATTGGGCACCATCGGTGTATCTGTTGAAATCATGCGCAAGGGGACCAAACTACCCCATGAGATAAGCATCTATAGTGAAGAGGAACTTAGAATCAGAGCCGAGCAGAACGCTGCTCCAGAGGAAACTGAGGCCGAAGCGGTCGAGGAAGTGGCGAGTACTGAGGTGAAGAAATGACCTATGTCGGTAACCGTGAACTCGCTGGCATGAGCAAAGATGCTCTAAAGTCTCGTCTTGAAGAACTTTTTGAAGAGATGCTGCAGATGAGAGCAGAGCAATCCATGGGTGGAAGTCCGTCCAATGCTGGTGCATTCAAGGCTACTAGCCGAAGTATAGCCCGCATCAAAACAAAATTACATAACGAAGAGTGAATAAAGGAGGTGAAAAAATGGCTGCTATCTGTAATGTATGTGGACTCCCTGATGAGTTGTGCATATGCGAAGAGATAGCCAAAGAGCAACAAAAAGCCATCATCAGCATCGACCGCAGGCGCTATGGTAAGATAGTTACCAAAATCGAGGGTATTCTCGATTCGGCTATCGATATCAACGAATTGGCAAAATTACTCAAAAACCGTTGTGCTGCTGGTGGCACGGTCAAAGACCGAGTCATCGAATTACAAGGGGATCACAAGAAAAGAGCTTCAGCCGTGCTCAAGACTAACGGCTTTAATGTGGAGGTGAGATGATGGATATCAAGAATCAAACTTGGATAGGACGTCAACTTGCAGTCATTTCCTCGAGAGATAATACCCTGCAAGGCAGGACTGGAATCGTTGTCGATGAGACGCGAGAAACCATATTCATCACAGATAATCGCGTAGATGCAAGACTTTCAAAGAGGGTTATAGAATTCACAATCGACGATTCGTCGATTATTAAGGGTGCGCTTGTGCGGCAGCGTGCTGAAGATAGAATACACCGCAATTATAGGAAGGATTGACGATGAGAGATATCGGAATCGATGTAGAAGTACCCACCGGTGAGTGGGATGGCGATGAAAACTGTCCGTTTCACGGCAGACTGCGATTGAGAGGCCAGGTTCTTGAGGGAACCGTGGCAAAAATCGGTATGCAGAACACAATCGTCATTGAAAGAAATAACGTTCGCTTCATGCAAAAATATGAGAGATATGAAAAGAGGACAAGTGCCATATCTGCCCATTTACCAAGTTGTATTGGTGAGGTAAGCCTAGGCGACAGAGTCAAGGTAATGGAGTGCAGGCCACTTTCAAAGACCGTTACATTTTGTGTGGTCGAGAATGCAGGAGGTGTTCTCTGATGAAGGGAATCGCCGGCAAGCAAACCAAAGGTCTGCCAACCATGGCTCGTCTTCAAGTCGCCGATAATACCGGCGCTAAGGTCGTTCAACTGATCAACGTCCTGAAGTTGGGTGGGACAATGCGTCGTTACCCTGCAGGTGGAGTCGGGGATTTGATCAGGGTATCCGTAAAAAGAGGTACCCCTGAAACCCGTCGTCAGATGTATGATGCTGTCATCATCCGTCAACGCCGTCCATTCCGCCGGGTCGATGGCACCTGGGTTCAATTCGAGGACAACTCGGTAGTGATTACCAACCGCAAGGGAGAGGTCCAAGGTTCCGATATCAAAGGTCCAGTATCAAGAGAGGCAGCAGAACGTTGGCCTCGTATCGCTGCTACAGCGAAACAAATAGTCTGAGGTGTTCAAGAATGGTACAGAGTAGGAAACCCGGCAAGCAAAGAAAGGAACAAGCAAATGTTCCACTTCATGTGATGAGGAAGCGCGTCCGTGCTCGCCTTCAACTCGATAAACCAGACGAACGTCTGGCTGGACTACGTAGCGTCACCGTAAGAGTTGGCGATACCGTAAGAGTCGTCAGGGGAGATCACGCACATGGTGGTAAGAGAATAGGCGGTAAGCGCAAGGCTAACTCACTCACCGGCAAGGTTGTCAGACTGGAATCTTCAAGCGGTCGTCTATTCATTGAAGGTGCAAAGTCGACCAAGGCCGATAACAAAGAGGAGGCAGCTCCAATTCACTGTTCCAATGTCGTAGTCATCAGACTCGACGAGACCGACAAGTTGCGAATGCAACGACTCACTGCCCTAGGAGGTGCATGATATGGGAAGCCCAAGCCACTTGAAGAGACTAGCAATGCCTCGTAGTTGGGCATTGCCCAGAAAAACAACCGTATGGGTAACCCGCCCACAAGCAGGTGCTCACAGTTTGGAATATTGCATGCCATTGAACGTGGTAATCCGTGATATTCTCGGACTCGCCCGCTCTACTCGTGAGGTTCGTAGAATCCTGCACATGGGATTGGTCAAGGTCGATGGACGTATTGTCAAAGACGTACGCCGCGGCGTTGGTTTGATGGATGTTCTTAGCATAGGGGATGATGATTACCGTCGCTGTATTCTCGATAGTAACGGTCGTCTGCGTTACAAACCCATCTCCGCTGATGAAGCTGGATTCAAGGTTTGTAGAATTGAGAATAAGATTACTATCAAAGGTGGTAAGACTCAGTTGAATCTGCACGATGGCCGCAATATCATCGTCGACGATGCAGCTGAATTCAAGACCGGCGATTCTTTGAGAATCGCTCTGCCAAGCCAACAGATAGAGGAGCACATCGTCTTCGGAGAAGGTACTCGCTGCTATCTGATAGGTGGAGCGCACGTGGGTAGTCTAGCCGACATGGTTTCCTATTCCGTCAAGCGTTCAAGTATGCCCAATGAAGTCGAATTCGAAGGATTTGGCACCACCGTCAACAATGTATTCGCTGTCGGATCGAACTCCTTGCCAGGCGTGGAGGTGAAGGCATGAGTGAAATGAATAATCCAATGCTCGAGCCTCGTATCATCAAGGTCACCGTCAATATCGGTGTCGGTGAAGGTGGCGACCGTCTTAACCTAGCGCAAAGGGTTCTAGAGTTGTTGACCGGTGTGAAATCGGTTAGGACACTTGGCCGCCAACAAAATAGAGACCTCAAGGTCAGACTCGGTGCACCGATCGGCTGCAAAGCTACCATGAGGAACTCTGAAGATATCAAGAAATTCTTAACCGATGCCTTTTGGGTACGTGAAAATGTAATCCCATCATGGAATTTCGA
>CAUYXQ010000071.1:0-7051 GCA_963577015.1 Candidatus Thalassarchaeaceae archaeon | reverse complement strand
TATCGCCCCACTATTGAAGGACTTGGAAACCCATCTTGGTGCAGACCTTGCAGTAGATGGTGCCTTTCTTGAAATGGCCCAATATGGGCCATGGAATCTGGTTCTTGTTGACAGGGTCGCTCTCGCTTTCGAAACCGAAAACCCAAATGGAGAACGTTGTGTTTCACTGACCCTGCGTGGACTTTTGGCCAAACCAATCAATAAAATGTACGTCGAGGTAGACCATGGAGCAATTCCCTTTTTGATGAACGGGGCGGATTGCATGGTCGCAGGAGTACACGGTGCCGACCCTGATATCGAAGTTGATGATTTGGTGTGGATTCGCGATAAAGAACATGGCCGACCTCTGGCTATCGGCTGGGCCAAAATGACCGGCAAAGAGATGGTAGAATCAGGTAAGGGCAAGGGCATCACCAATATTCATCACGTCGGCGATGAATTGTGGACCATGGAACTCTAATAAATGAAAATAATTAGACTTCACTGAAAAGACTTGAATATCTAAAGACGGACGGGATGTTATGCGATTGCTAGCAGTTCTACTGATAATGGCCTTGATTGCGCCTGTGGCATTGGCCGATGGAAACCCAGGGGAAGACAACGATCCAGACCTTTCTGGCACTCCTATTTCTGGAATTACTCACACCACTCCTTCTGATGAAAATAATCTTTGGTCGATAACTATCACTCTAACTGATGATGCGGTTACCAACAATACCTCAATGGAAGCTTTGACTCAGATTTGCTATAACCTCGGTTCATGTCTTCAACCTGAACCATTACAATTGAGCAGTGCTGATGGTAAGGTATGGAGTGGAGAAGTAATCGCTAAAGGACCTGATGATTGCTCAGAAGATAATCCAAACCATTGCCTTCACACCTACGTTAATTGGAAGGTTACCTTGGATTATTCCGATGATGAAACCGAAGAGAAATTTCCTGACAAAGGCTATTACAAAACCTGGTCTAGTTGTTGGTTTGACTCGGGATCATGGGGGGGAAATAATTGTATTCAAATCGACCCGGTTGTCAAGGAGGATAATTCCCTCTATTCACTACCGATGGTTTCAGTGATGTTTGTGATGCTGGTTGCAGCACTCATTCGCCGGCGATGAACTCGACAAGGCGTTCGATTAGTCGCCGTTGTTCAGGCCCCCATTCATTGATGATAACACTGAGTTTTGAACGATTATCACTCAGTGTTCCATTTGAAAAGCCACGTGAGTCAATGTCTGAATAAACCAAGGGTAAATTATCTGCCATAAAATTGACTATCACTCCTTCTTTACATAATTCCAATTCAAAATGCTCGGCTGAAATATCCTTTATCGATTGCAAAATCGCTTTGGGGTCCTCTCCACCACCATATGCTGAAAGAAATGGTAAATCCGTCTCATTCTGTTCCATCAGATGATCGAGACTACTCTTTTTTGTCACGCTATCACCTTAGGAAGGGGTTCTGTATAAATTCCAACCGATGACCCTCCCATCGGTTGCATCGGCTGCCATAGTAAGGGTATTACTCCAGCCGCCAGAGTCCCATTTTCGTGAAAGATCTACGGTTGTTGCACCGTTTTCAATTTCACTTAAACGATTAATCCAATCGGTATAATCCGAACCGGGTATCGCTACTAGATGGCCAAATCGAGTGTTTTGATGAGGGATACCATCGCTAATGAAAAAGCCGTTTGTGCCAGTGAAATCCAGATAACGAGATTCATCGGATAATCTCTGCTCCATCTCACTCATATTGAGCGCAGCTGGAATATCATTACGATCCCAAGAGATAGAGTTGTCATGAGCCCCATGTGCCTCATAGGTGCAATTATCATCTGAAGGCGAATCTGAAATGGCCATTCTCACCCAACCAGAGGTATCATCGGTTTCTACCCAAGAAATATTCCAAGTGGTTGTAGAAGCAGTTCTTTGATCGATTGCTCGCCAAACATAGCCATCACCAGACAACGCGGCTCTCGCGGCAACCGCTTCACTGAGATAAGGGACACATTCCAATGCAGACTCCAAGGGATGGGTTCTAATTATCGAATTATCGGGGAGGTGTATTTCATCATCGCCCCAGTCCTCAAGTTCTGATGACGATGGTGTCCAAGCAACTGGATTTGGACGTGATGCATACGAGCGTCCTAAATCAAGCAATTTTTCACCTCTTTGTAATGAAGAACGGGCGAATGTTATCTGATAATCCAAGGTGCCTTCTGGAAAGAATAAATCGCTAAGAATGGTGCTGGTTGTTGAACACCCCGCTCTATTGCCTTCTTTTCCGGTTATCGAAAGATCCACTTGCTGTTGTATCGCCCAGGGGGAGGATTCCTCGATCCAGATGGTAATCATTGCCGAACCAAGGCATAGATCTCGCACATTTTCATGATCCACTACGACCTTCCACATATCGGTGCCACCGATATTATCAGGTCCAATTACATTCCAATTCCAGCCAAGATAACTTCCCGTAACCCCAGTTTCTATCAATGAATCACCTATCAATGCACTAACTTCTATCGGCGACAATATTATCGCCACTCCGGGAAGAACCGATTCAAGAAGATCGAATGTGCCCCCTACTCCGTAAGACATAGCCACCCCTTCTCGATGGGTTGTATCGATGTCGAGCGACCAATCAGCTTGAGTTGCAATTGTATCTCTCTCTCCTATTTCATCCCATGATGTCGTGACCAGATTCATCCTACCGCTACCTCCTACCGAGAGGTCGCTGCATTGATTTGATCCGGGAATCACCGAAGGTGAATGGCGTTGAATATCGAGTTCTTGATAATCATGGGTATGGACTTTCTCCACAGTAAGCCAAGGCAATCCCAACCCACCTCTTGCCCTTACTGCCCCAAGAAGGGAATCTCCCGCTTCACCAACAAGGTCGCTTTCTGTTCCTTTGCTAATAACGGTTGAACCTGAACCTGAAAATGCAACTCTTAGACGACATATTTCTTCTTCGCTTTCGAATTGATCAGAAAACATAGTGACAAATTCGTCGGTTACATCGATATTACCATTGGTAATGGTATAACCCATTTCATCACCATAGCGTAAATTATCTGGAGTGAATGGCTCAAGTTGGTTGATGGAATACCAATACCAGCCAGAACCAGCCAGTAATAGAGTGATTAAAACAACAGCAATCTTTGGATTCTGTAGTTGTTCAATAAGAGTAGTTGGTCTTTGTTTCTTAAGCGAAACAATCGCTGGTAAATCCTCGATGACTTCAGCCTCATGGATTTCTGCCTCAAGAATCTCCATCGTATTTTCACTCTCTGTTTCTTCAAACTCTAGAGTGGCTTCAAGAATCTCTTCGTCATCTATTTTTTCCGCAACCATGACTTCATCCGATGGCTCAACGATTTCTTCGTCTTCATCGAGAGAAATACTGTCCTCCTCCTCATCCGCAGGCCCTGACGGTTCTACAACTGGATTACTATCGACGATTTCGCTAGCCAATAACCTCTCGATAATCTCGGATTTACGACCTGATAACGGTAAGTTGCGCGCTCGACATATCTCTTTGAGAGCGACTACTGTTAATGAAGAATAATCATTGACCAAGCCATCACCTCAAACCCCTTGCGCCGCTCACACTCTTTCAAGGATGGGGCGATATGTGGCTTTTACAGTCCTATTCATCAAGCGTCTGGACTGTACGGGTGGTAATTACCATTCTCATCACACCAAAATACCGTTTGATCATAACTACCATCTGCCAATTTTCTAAAGAAGAATCCGCCGCCTTGGTCTTCATAAATATCCGCTTCAACCACTGGAGTTGTTATCGCTTCTTCCTCAGGTGCCAATTCAGCAATTGGTTCAGGATTTGGTTCTGATGTTTCATAAATATCCGCTTCTGCCGCAATTTCCCCAAACGGTGGTCCAGAGGGTGGCCCAGAGGGTGGCCCAGAGGGTGGCCCAGAGGTTGCCTCAGGTGGTGTGCTCGGGCCACTACTCGGGCCCGACGGTGGTACACTCGGTCCCGACGGTGGTGCACTCGGCCCGCTACTCGGTCCCGACGGTGGTGCACTCGGTCCACTACTCGGTCCCGACGGTGGTGCACTCGGTCCAGTTGTTGGCCCGCTTCGCGGACCTGCAGAAATTCGATCTGCTGATGTTTGTAAAAGAACCTGACTTTCAATAGATTTACGTGTATTGGGGTTCATTGCTTCTCGGACTTCTTTCCCGTGTTTTTGGGCACCGATAAAGGCAAATGCCGATAGTAAGAGACAAAATAATGCTAATGATCCACCAAGGATTTGGAAGGGATACATTTTGTATGTAACATTTAATTTAACATCGAGACCTTCGCTGGTTTCAGTGATAATCTGCACACAATAACTTCCAGCATCGATATTGAATTCAAGGTTATAAGTCTCGCCTGGCGCAATGTTTTCGATTGTTTGTAATTGGCGTTGGTGAGTTTGTTGGTTGCGTGTTGCTATTTGTAATTGAGCTAGTGAATTACCGTTTTCGTCTTGAAAATCAGTCTGTGCACCATTGATGAATTTTGTACAATAATCCGCCTGGATCATGAAAACCTCAATTTTGGTGGCGTCGGTTGGAACCTTTTCCACTTCGATAATGATTTCAACAGGAACGTCGGTATAATCGGGACCGGTGATAGGTAAACCAAAAATATAGCCGGTTTCATAATCCTTAGCATAATCAACTTCCATTTCGGTAGTCATTGGGAATAGTGAAAAAGAAAATAATATCGCGGCAAGACCGAGGTACATCAATACATTCCAACGTGATTTCTTCATCTTTTCTTGACGTTCTTCCAACGGGGTTTTAGTCGGTGTTTCCAAAGTATCCAGAGAAGGGTTTTCGACACCATCTTCCTCGGACATATCTGATGCATCTGTTTAGGCTTCTTGAAGTGAACGATAGCATTTATTCTCCAATGGACTCAATAAGGATGTGCTCGCGACCCAGATTATGGACTTACGTCTTGCTGTACTTTCACGAGGCCCTCGTCTCTACAGTACCCGACGTTTAATCGAAGAAGCAAGGGCGAGAGGAATCGATGTATCCGTCATCGATCCCATGCAATTCTCTCTTTTCGTCAACGAAGACAATATCGACATCTTACATCAAGGTAAAGCCTTCAACTACGATGCTGTTATCCCAAGAATCGGCCATTCGATAACCAGCCATGGTGTAGCGGTTCTTCGTCACTTAGAACAATTGGACATTTGGTCGGCAAATTCCAGTAGTGGAATTATCCAAAGTCGTGATAAACTTCATTCAGGACAGATATTAGCACGTAATAAAATTCCAACCCCCGCTACTGCATATGTTAGAGATATGAAGGACGTAGGTCGTGCAATCGATTCTGTTGGTGGATTACCTGTGGTGATTAAGGTCACCCAAGGAACTCAAGGTAATGGCGTATTCTTACGCCATACATTACACGAGACTCGAAATCTGATTCAAGGTCTATTGATGACTGGACAAGCGGTTTTGGTGCAAGAATATATTTCCGAAAGCCATGGTAAGGATATCAGGGCTTTCGTCGTTGGCGACAAGGTCGTTGCCTGTATGCGCCGTAGAGCACGTGGACGAGAATTCAGATCTAACTTCCACCTAAATGGAACCGTTGAAAGCGTCGATATAAGTGATGAATATCGCGAAGTCGCTTGTAGAGCAGCGAGGGTTTTGGGGTTGAATGTAGCAGGTGTCGATCTTCTTGAAGGAGTCAATGGACCGCTGGTACTCGAAGTCAACTCCTCGCCTGGTTTGGAAGGTATCGAGAAAGCTAGCGGGGCAAACGTAGCAGGCGCTATCATCGACTTCGTTTCAAATGACCACAATTTCGCAGAGGTGAATATGGATTTAATACTCAATACCGTTCCGGGAATGGGTGCTCTTTCGATACACATGAAAAACCACCCCTACCTAGTCGGGTTCACAATCTCAGAACTACACGGTAGTAGAAAACCTGCTGTGATGGCATTATCGCGTGATGGTGATTTGATTTGGAATCCTGAAGACGAGACCCAATTAAGATTCAATGATGTGATTATTTGCTATGGTGAATTAGAAGATCTCAAGTTGAATCTCCGTCAGAAACTCGGCCCAAGAGCGACGAATCATGTTTCCAGCCGGGATGAAGTGGATGCCTGAAGGGTAATCTCACGTCATCTTCATAGCGCATGATACAATCTGGTAACTGCCCTCAGGGGCACGGGATGCACATCCGCTACGGCGGAGGCGGTGACGCCAATGGAGATGGGAAAGAGGGCTAGACCACGTAATGGGCAGCAGGCTCGCCTTTACGGCGACGGCCCAGAATTGCCACCTAGACTTACTCATCTCGCAGGCCAGCCATGGCTAGACGCCTATCGCATGCAATTGAGAAGCGAAGGCAAATCAGCGAATACATTGAAATCATATCTTTCAGGAATTCGCAAATTTATCGAAACCCCGCTACCTGGTGAAAATATCCTAAGCGAGGCGCAACGAGAAGGGATGATCGTATCACAACTTCTCGAAAGACTCGACCCTCACAATGGTCGAATCGATAATTGGATGCTATCCATGGTTGACCTCGCCGCTTCGACCATCAACGCCAGATTGGCTTCTGCGGCCCATATCGTCAATTGGTTAGGCCAAAGATGGCCTGACCATTTGACTAGACCAAGAAATAGTAAAAGACTCCCGAGAACTCTGACTAAAAGAGAATTGTCTTCGGTGATAGAGGCTGCATCATGCAGCGAAGACCCACTTGCATCGCTAGTGGTAACAATCCTTCTTGAAACCGGCTTAAGAGTAAGTGAATTATGTGACTTATCACTTGGTAATATCGACCTTGAAGATCGCAGTGCAATGGTTCATGCAGGTAAAGGAGATAAAGATAGAATGGTATTATTCACTGAGAGAACCGTTGAAAAAATATTGGCATGGTTACCGGTTAGAGAGAGCAGGGGTGCAGAAAGTGACAAACTCTTGATTTCACAAAACGGAGATAATCTTCAATCTCGCGGACTACAACGTTTGATGGATAAATTAGCAGATAGTGCCGAAATTCCAC
>CAUYXQ010000070.1:0-7133 GCA_963577015.1 Candidatus Thalassarchaeaceae archaeon | reverse complement strand
ATTATCCTTGAAAAGTGTTCGAATATCTTCCGAGTTTTTACCGATGAATTCACTGATATCCGCGCCGGCGGCGAATGCATGAGGTTTTGCTCGCTTGCCCTCAAGCGCATCTTCAGGTGGGGAGCCAGTGATGATGATCACCCTGACCTCATCATCTGCTTCAGCCCACGCACACATCTCCTTGAGTCCGCTGGAGACTTCGTGGTTGAGTGCATTCAACTTGTTTGGCCTATTTATCGAGACTAAGGCAATGATACCATCGCCGTTTTCGACCGGGACTTTCTCGATTTTAATCACATCACTCATGGTTGTAGGAGATGGAGGTGGCATATGAAAGTGCCCCGAGGTACATTCAAGGCCAGCAGCGGAACCGAGAGGTTATGTCGCCAGTTGAGGAACCGCTGGTAGTGACAAAGAATCTCGGCAAAAGATATGGTGATTTTATCGCGCTTCATCCTTTGGATGTCAAAGTTTCATCAGGCGAATTTTTTGGGGTTTTTGGCCCGAACGGTGCGGGCAAATCAACCTTCATCAAATTGTTGACCGGGCAATTGAAACCATCGATTGGGGGCGTGGAAGTTCTTGGCATCAACGCTGCTAACGATCCACAAAAGTTGAAAGCAAATATCGGCATCGTCCCTGAATCAGAATCGCCACCTTCTTTCTTAACCCCTGCCGAATATCTGCAATTCGTTGGCCGTTTACGAGATCTCGATGATGTTGATACCAAGGTCGAATATTGGCTCGATTGGTTTGGCTTAGAGGAGAAGCGAGATACCATCTGCAAAGACCTCTCTAAGGGACAGCGTCAGAAGATAATGCTGGCTACCGCATTTATCCATGAGCCAAAACTTCTTTTCCTCGACGAACCATTTGCGAATCTCGACCCGATTTATCAGCGTAAGTGCAGACAGTGGTTATTGGACCACGTGGCTAACGGGGGTACTATTTTCCTCTGTTCTCACGTATTGGAAATGGCTGAGAGAATGTGTAATAGAATGGCTATTATCAATGAAGGGAAAGTGCTTGCAGCCGGAGATGTTTCCAGTCTCAAAGAGAATACAGATGAGACTTTAGAGGATGTTTTCATTCGCTTGGTCGGGCAATCTATCGAAGAAGTCGAGAAGCAGAACGTGGATGAATCAGAGGAGGAATGAGCATGGGTGCGACTTTTTCTAGTCGCGATTGGTCCGAGGCTAAACCGGAAGAAAACCCACGCTATGACAGCAATTCCATGGGCATTGAATTATTGAATCCATTACGCGGCTGGAAGGCTTTTCAAGTGACTTTCAAAGTGATGTTCATCGAAGAATACCGGGAGAATTTGGATTTTGCCCAGAAACGTCGAATCGTAATGTTTCCTCTAATGTTAGCGCTGATAACAATGGTTGCAACCATCGGTTTGCAATTCTTGGTCGGTGAAAGTACTGCTCAAGGCGGGGAAATCGACAGCAAAACCTTCACTTGGGATGAGATGCGTTTATTCCTTCATCTGCCTTTGATGATGTTTAGTCTCGGCATGGGTTCATTCGCCTTTCTTGGCAGAGAACGGATATTGTCGCGCGCTGGTTCAAAAAATTATCTTCTCGCTGCTCCAGCCCTCCAGCCGTTGAACAATTCGATAGCGCATTTGGCATACTTTTCCAAGGATTTACTCTATTACGTAATCCTTATCCTATCACCGGTGATTTTCGGCATGGGAGTCGGAATCTCCCTCGACTATTTTGGACATATCAGCACACCGTTATTATGGACCAGTTTATTTCCAACCTGGTTAGCGATGATAATCACCTTAGCACAGGGATTGTGCCTATCCTTTCTTGCATCATCGCTTTGGCTTCGCGGGGGAATCTGGACCAAACTCACGCCCATTCTCGTGATTGGAATCGGTACGATAGCCGGCTTGGGTTTGATACCGATGGAGTTAGCTCTTTGGGGATTAGCTGTGCAGCTGAATACCATTCTTGTAGTGCCCATGATCGCTTTAGCATTTCTTTGTGCCTGGGTTGCCAGCAAATTGATACTCGATGATTTCGAGGTCACAGTGGTTTCACGTAAAGAATTATTTGAGCCGATATATGCTAGATTAGGATTTTTGGGCAAAGGGACACTAAGGCTCCTCGTAGCCAAAGAATTTGTAGATTTAGTGCGATCGGGTTCGTTAAAGAAGATGACGGTGAGTTATTCGGTTCCTTTAATCGTTTTATTGATGATGGCTTGGCTAGTCGATTTCGCTGAGGCACCTATCCCCATCAATCTTCTTTCATATGCTCCTTTTCTCGGGTTCTTCGGCTTTAATTTTTATTCGTGGCTCACAGGATTAGATGCACCTGACCACATGAATGGTTTACCGTTGAGTGTGCCGCAATTAATCAGAGCAAAGGTGGTGGTATACTTCCTCGCAACATCATGGATATCGGTATTATTCGTCGTATTGATGGCTTGGAAGTTGAATGAGTTTGCAGCCTTACCAGTGGCATTGATAGTAATGCTTGCCAATAGCATTTACATCGTATCACTGACGGCATTCTTGATGGGTTTAAGGCCCAATAAAGCGATATTCGATGGTAGGATAATGGTGTGGTTTTGGATTGGAACCGTGATTCCACTTCTATCGCTATTCTTACTTTCATTCACCCAAGGAGATACCGAGTTTTATCAGAATTGGTATTCCCAAGTCAGCCAGAAAGGACTGGATGCAACCGCGGTGGAATTCACCAGTGAGAAAATGCGCATTGGCTTCAAAGGAATAATGTATGTCAGCGGTTTCTTAATCGCCGGTTCGATTCTATTGATGAAATTACTCGATAGACGCTGGGGCCGCGCAGCCTTCAACAACTGAAAGCGCCCACATGTGAGCATGGGGCGCATCATTGCCGTTTGCGGGATGCCGGCAAGTGGCAAAGGTGTATTCGCTGAGGTATTGGCTGCACATGAAATTCCAGTTCTATCTATGGGCGATATGATTAGGGCAGAAGTCAATAAGCGAGGGCTTGAAGAAAGTCCAGGTATTTTCGGGAAAACGGCAAGTGAGTTAAGGGCCGCACATGGTGAGGGTATTCTCGCCTCTCGTTTGATTCCAAGAGTAGATGCGGTTTCTGCCACGAACCCTATCGTATTAATCGAGGGGCTGCGAGGCGTTGCAGAGCTCGATATATTTCGTTTGCATTGGCAGGAAAACCTCCTCGTTGTAGCGATTAAAGCTGCAAAGGAGAGTCGCTATAACCGCGCCCAAGCAAGGGGTAGGACCGAGGATGGAGACCGTGAAGATTTCGAGATTAGGGATGCGAGGGAGATTGGTTGGGGATTGGATAGTCTGATTAATGACGCGGATATCGTCTTTGATAATGATGCGGGTCCGGATACATTGCAAGAAAGCGTTACGGCATGGCTTGAATCTCTTTGACAAGCACGGTATTACCCGATGGTCAACCAAAGGTTATATTGAGGTTCTGACCGTAACGGAGACCGCATAGGTACGGGAGTGCTGCTTTCATGGCGAAGAAGAAGGGAAAGGGAAGAGACAAAGGTCGCTCCCGTGCGCAAGCTCGCGCTCAATATGATGAGTTGGATAAATATCCAGTCATGCCTCCTCATGCTTTTGCCAGAATCGTCAGAGACAAGAGGACTTTGAATATCATCTATCAAATTATCGAGCCGCCTCTAAACAAGAAGGAGCAGGAGTGGCGTGACGAGATAATGCTTATTTTTATCAAGTCATTGACGGTGAATATCGAAGAACTAGACGTTGATCCCACTGCCTATCTCCGTACTGCAATGGATAAAGTAATCAAATCTTATGGCATGAAAATAAACAAGAAATCCAAGTCTAAACTATTCTATTATCTACGCCGAGATATGATTGGATATGGCAAAATGGACGTCTTGATGAACGACCCTAATACCGAGGACGTTTCACTTGACGGCACCGGAATTCCTATTTTCGCATATCATAGAAAATTCGAGTCGGTGGAGACTACTTGCCAATGGGATACCGATGCTGAATTGGAATCCTACGTTATCAAATTGGCCCAACGCTGTGGTAAGCACATTTCTGTCGCCGAGCCTCTTCTCGATGCTACCTTGATGGATGGGTCGAGAATCGTCATGAAATTGGGAAGAGAGATTTCGACTAGGGGTTCATCGTTCTGTATCAGGCGATTCCGTGATGACCCATTCTCCCCTGTCGACATTATCGCCTTCCGTACCATGTCTTCACTAATGGTCGCATACCTATGGGTGGGATTCCAAAATGAGATCCCGATGCTATTCGTTGGTGGAACCGCTTCTGGTAAAACCACCACTCTCAATGCAATGTGTATCTTTATTCCATGGCAAATGAAGATTGTATCGATCGAATCCACTAGAGAGGTGAATATCCCGCAACCAAATTGGATTCCTGGTCTTACTCGTCAGGGATTTGGAGGCGAGTCGAAGGAAGGAGAGATAGGGGAATTCGAATTGTTAAAGGCTGCTCTTAGAGAGCGTCCTGAATACATTATCGTCGGTGAGATACGCGGTGCAGAAGCCTATGTTCTATTCCAAGCGATGGCGACCGGACACTGTGCATATTCAACAGTTCACGCAGATTCTGTACCATCTTTGGTTCACCGCTTGGAGAATAAACCAATCGACATTCCAAGAGTATTATTGCCGGCATTGGAAGCATGTGTTATTCAAATTCAAACCAGAATTAATGGTAGACGTGTTCGACGATCTAAGCAGATTGTTGAGATTGTAGGAATAGACCCCCATTCGCTTGAGGTGATTACCAATGAGGTATTCCGCTGGGATGTTACCAATGATGACTTTGTATTCAGTGGTAAGTCATATGTTCTTGAAAAGATAATGGTTAAAATCAATTATGGGCAAGAGGAAATGCGTAGGGAACTGAGAACCCGTAAACGGGTTTTAGAATGGATGGTTCTCAATGATATTAGAAAATCTGATCAAGTCAGTCAAATCATTACCGAATACTATGTCAGACCCAAAGAGATTATGGCAAGAGTAGATGGTAATCGTTGAAATCAACTATTTAGGAGTGGTAGGATATGGAACTGACCGCATGGCAGAAAATCTGTCATCGGATTCTCGGTAAGATTCTCAAAAAGAAAGCCAGAAGCGATAAGGATCTTTCTGCTAATTTGGTAAAAGGTGCAATACCGGTAATGCCAGAGGTATTCGTCGCCCAAATCCTTGTAACATCTATTGCGGTATTATTGGTGTGCTGGGCACTCATTGCAGCATTTTTCTTTCCAAAGGTTGGTTTCATCGATTTCTATGAGTCCATTCCTGATGATTCAACAGCCGAAGCCTGTTTGATTTGGGAATATTGGAATCCCGATTTAATCGATGAAAGTGAAGTGGCAAATGGTTGTCCTGAATTCCGTTATTTGGAATTCCCGCCGGTTATAAAAATTATATTACCTATTATGTTGGGAGCAGTTATACCTTGGTTCACCTATAGATATCTCAAAGGCGGAGCAGCAAGAGCGAAAAAATTCAGAGGTGCTCAATTGGAAAAATATCTCCCTTATGCTGCCTCATTTACCGCAGCGATGTCTGCTGCCAACGCGACGCCACAAAAGATTTTCAGATCGCTTGCCATCAATGGCGATATATATGGAGAAATAGCGTACGATGCATCGATGGTCTATCGTGATATCACTTTACTAGGCTATGATTTAATCACTGCGATGAGTAATTCTGTAGATCGAGCAGCATCTACATGGATGACTGAATTCTTTCAAGGAATGGTTGGTACCTTGACATCTGGCGGTTCACTAAAAATCTACTTCCTCAATAGGGCTGAACACTATATGAGAGAAAATCGAACTCGCTTAGGAGAGTTCTTGGAAATGCTCTCAATGCTTGCGGAATCATATGTTGTGGTAGCAGTAGCGATGCCACTTTTCCTAATCGTAATGCTTGTAATTATGTTCTGGGTATCTGGTCGTGGTTCACAAATGTCCGAGGGTATGCTATACGGGGTAGTCATGTTGGCTTTACCCTTGATTCACGTTGCCTTTACCGGATTGGTATGGATCAGTAGTAAGGAACAAGAGATGTGAGGAGGTGAATGAATGGCTCGTAAGAAGAAAAAGAAGATAGTCGTCAACCTCGACCTTCCCAAAGATGATACTACGATGATAAAATTGTATTCGATTCTTGCTATTAGTCTATTTATCGGATTTTCTAGTATGACTTTCTGGTTTACAAATTCACACTTCACGACCTCACCTAATAATTCTCCAATGTTCGTCAATTTGTATTGCGGGTATAATCCAAATGTAATGCCGACATTTGCCCAGAATGAGAGTTGTGATATTCTCAAGGACTCTCCAGACACTTTGACTTGGGAACCAGAAGAATGGTCGTTAATAGGCTCTAGCGGGCAAGGGCAGTCATTCGACGTCCCCGGGGTTGACCCAACTACCAGTGGCGGGCTTTCCTTACCGCAACCACTTGTTGCCACCTGTGAAGTCGAAGCAGATGTACCGGTAGATTATACCTTTTCTATCAATAAACCGGACCGCAGCGTGATGAAATCATATAATGGCAATTCAGGATTATCGACCGATAATTGTTTGATTGAAATCGATAATATGAATCCTGATGAGAAATATTCCGTCGTGGTAATAACCAATGATGGAGGTAAGTTGAAAGAGGTTTCATTCGTCATCCAAGTAGATTATTATGACGGAGTCCCACAGTATATGAATAATGCCTCGGTTTGGATCGGTCCGGAAGTAGAAGTCATCGGCTTCGTTCTTCATCCAGCAATTTTCCTCAACTTCTTCGGTTTCGCATTGTTTATTATATTCTGGCCAGCCTCATATTATTGGGATAGGGTAAAAACGAACATCAATGCTATGGAGGAAAAATTCCCCGATTTCTTGAGAGATATGGCCGAGTATTGGAAAGGAGGTCTTTCGATGACGATAGCTGTTCAAACCCTTGCTAGCAGTGAATATGGTGTTTTGAATGACGAAGTCAAAAAGATGTCAGATCAACTTAGTTGGGGTATTGCTTTCAGTGATGTGATAGAAATGTTTGCAGTCAGAGTAGGCACACCTCTCGTACAACGAGCGATTTCATTGATATCTGAAGCCAATCGTGCTGGGGGAAAGATT
>CAUYXQ010000069.1:0-7258 GCA_963577015.1 Candidatus Thalassarchaeaceae archaeon | reverse complement strand
AAAGACCGGGATGTATTATCTACGCACCAGAGCTGCAGCAGACGCTATTCAGTTCACAGTAGAGCAGAAGAGCGGCGATGAAACCGTCGATGGTTTGGCTAGCCGAGCCGATGAAATCACCACTATGGAAGCGATTTCTTGTAGTCTCGACACACCTGATGATTGCCTGAGTTGCGGTAGTTGAAACGGTAGTTAGTTTGCATCAAGCGCTGTGAATGGCGTGACCAAGAGTAGCTAATACCGCTTCATGTGTCATTTCGGTCATGGTTGGATGTGCGTGGATGGTAGCAGCTACGTCTTCGAGTAGTGCTCCCATCTCCAGAGCGAGAGTCCACTCGCCGACCAATTCACTGATATGAGAGCCAACGGCTTGGATGCCCAGGATTCTGTGATCATCTTCTCTGGCGACCACTCGGACAAAACCACCCATTTTCTCGGCGTTCTGAGTAAGGGCTCGACCATTTGCTCCGAGAGGGAATTTACCGATGATGATTGGATGTCCCGCCTCTGTAGCCTGTTCTGGTGAGAGCCCAACACTGACTATTTCCGGCTCGGTGAAGACGATGGCCGGAACTGCGACAGGGTCGTAGATACGGTCATGACCAGCGATTATCTCTGCGACCATCTCACCTTGGTGGCTAGCGACGTGGGCGAGCATTTCTCCTGCGTTACAAACGTCGCCGATGGCAAATACCCCGCGCATATTGGTCTGGCATTTCTCATCGACTTTGACAAAGCCGTGCCCATCGAGTACAACTCCAGTCGGCTCTAATCCCTGCGAGGTGGGTTTGCGGCCAACGGTGACCAGAACCTTGTCAGCTATTAGTTCAAGATGCTCAGCATCTTCGCTTGCATCCTTTGAAATATAGAATACTTTAGTGCGGCCATCAACTTCCTCAACGCCTTTGGCAAAGACTCCGGTCTCGACTTTGATTTTGAGTTTCTTGAGTGCGATTTCAAGTGGACGGCGCAATTCCTTGTCAAAGATAGGCAGTACACTATCCAATGCTTCGAGAATGGTGACCTTGCTGCCAAGAAGGCGAAAAGTGATTCCCAATTCCAGTCCTATATATCCACCACCAACCACGACTAGGTGTTCGGGAACTTTCTCTAGATTCAAGGCTTCACGGCTTGAGATTACATCGCCTCCGTATTTCATGAATGGTAATTCGATTGGCACACTACCATTAGCGAGGATGACGTGTTCTGCTTGGATTATGTCTTTGTTGACCTTGACGGTTTTTGCATCTATGAATTCAGCCCAACCTTGAATCAGTTCGACCCCAGCTGCTTTGAGCAGATGTTCGACTCCTTTGTTCAATTTACTCACGATTTCTTCTTTCCAGCCGATTGTAGCGGCCATGTCGAGTTCAGCAGGCCCAGGGATGGTGATGCCCATGTGCCCATCTTTTTTGGCGTGTTCAGCAAGAGCGTGGAACCTGTTAGCAGCGTGAATCAATGCTTTCGAAGGAATACAACCTCTGATCAGACAAGCGCCTCCAGCCTTTTCACCTTCGACGATTATGGTTTTCAAACCCAATTGTCCAGCACGAATAGCCGCTACATATCCACCGGGACCTGCCCCGATGACCAATACCTGACACGTTTTAGCCATTCCAATCAACCTCACATGAAGATGGTCGCTGGGTGCTCAAGCAATCCTTTGAGGACTTGCACACAACTGGCGCCATCGAATCCGTCTACCACGCGGTGGTCCCATGAGGACGAAAGACGCATGATGCGGCGGATCACGATTTTGCCATCGATTACAACCGCTCTATCCTTGGCATTGTGAACTCCAAGAATTCCAACCTCTGGTTTATTGATAATCGGAGTTGCGCCCAAGCCGCCCATTCGGCCTAGACTGGTAATGGTGAAGGTTGAGCCACTCAAGTCTTCAACTCCGGCTTTGCCATCTTTTGTCTCTTGAGTAACCCGTCCCATCTCGGCTGCAGTCTGCCAGATGTCTCTGGCCTCGACGTGTTTGACCACCGGCACGTAAAGTCCGCGCTCGGTCTGAGTAGCGATGCCAAGATGAATCGCCTCATGGCGGGTAACTACCATCTTATCATCGTCGTAAAGAGCATTGCATTCAGGGCGCTCTTTGAGCGCCTTGACCAAAGCCTGCATGATGAATGGTAAGTAGGTCAGTTTTTCTGCACCAGCATCTCTATTGGCATTGAGATGCTGACGAAGTGATTCCAATTCGGTTACATCGACCTCTTCGAAATATGAGAAGTGGGGGATGGTGCTATACGAAGCACTCATCGATTCAGCGATACGCTTGCGCAAGCCGATGACTGGAATTTCGGTGGTACCACTCTTTTTGGAACGGCTTGGACCTGCCGCAGCAACCGGCGAGCCCGCTTGCTTCCATGCATCGAGGTCTTCGTGAGTTATTCTACCAGCAGGACCTGAACCCGATACGCCTACCAAGTCGATTCCGCTTTCCCTAGCGCGGCGGCGAACCGCTGGGCTAGCCAATTTTTTCCCTTCATTAACAGCACTTGTAACTGGAGCAGGAGTTTCTTCTGATTTGGATTCCTCTTCGTTCTCTGGTTCTACCGTTGGGGTTTCTTCAATCTCATCTTTGGATTCGACTTTCGGCTCCTCTGCCGCTGATTCGGCTTTAGTAGCATTGCCTTCACCTTCAACTTCGAACTCGATGCAGATTTGACCGACCCCGAGAATTTCGCCCGGTTCACCCTTGCGACTGATCACTTTACCATCGACCGGTGAGGGTATCTCGACGGTCGCTTTATCGGTCATTACCAAGAGAATGGCATCGTCTTCTTTGACCACATCGCCGATTGCTACCATCCAATCGACAATCTCTCCTTCGACAACTCCTTCACCAATATCTGGTAATCTAAATGCATATATGCCCATTTTCATTCCTCCTGTGTTCTTTTAATCGCTGATGAAATCCTTTCGACACCGGGTAGGTAATCCCACTCAGTGCTGTGAGGGAATGGTGTATCCCAACCAGTCACCCTTTCAATCGGTGCTTGTAAATGATAGAAACAACGCTCTTGCACGCTAGCGCTCATCTCGGCGCCAAAACCACTGGTTTTTGGTGCTTCGTGAACGATGACGCATCGTCCAGTTTTCTTTACCGAATTGACAACCGTATCGCGGTCCCAAGGGACTAGGGTTTGCAAGTCGATCAAGTCACAGGAAAGGCCAGAATCGCGAATCGCTTCTTCGCATACGTGGACCATTGTTCCATAGGCGATAACGGTACAATCCCCACCTTCTTGCACGATACGTGCTTGTTCTAAGGGGATGCTGTAGTACTCTTCGGGCACATCGCCACGGGGGTGTCCTTTCCAGGTTGGAACATTGTGTGGGTCGCCATAGAATGGTCCGCGGTAGCAACGTTTTGGTTCAAAGAATATTACTGGGTCATTGCATTCAATTGCACTGGTGAGCAGACCTTTTGCGTTATATGGGTCGGAGCAGTAAACCACTTTCAAACCGGGGGTGTGAGTGAATTGTGCTTCTGGGGATTGGCTGTGATGATGACCGCCCTTGATACCGCCTCCGGCAGGAGCTCTAAAGGTGACAGGAGTTGAAAACTCGCCCCCGGAACGGTGGCGTAATTTGGCGATTTCATTGACGATTTGGTCGTAGGCAGGGAATATGTAATCGGCGAATTGAATCTCAGCCACCGGGCGCAAGCCATTGAGTCCCATTCCCATGGCAATGGCGGCGATGCCACCTTCTGCTAGGGGTGAATCGAAGACGCGGTGAGCGCCAAATTTGTCTTGTAGACCACTGGTGACGCGAAATACCCCGCCAAAATAACCGACGTCTTCGCCGAAAATCAGTACGTTTTCATCTCTCTTCAATTGGTGCTCAAGTGCCGAGTTTAATGATTGGATCATATTCATTTCAACCATGTCATCACTTCCCCAATTCCTCGCGTTGCTCTTGAATATGCCATGGAACTTTCTCGTAAACCTCGGTGAAGATGGTCGATGCTGGAGGATAGGGCCCATTGGCTAAGTCGCCGTATTCACAAGCTTCTTTGTAAGCGCTCATCACCTCATTATCAATACGAGTTATCATAGCATCGTGCTTGTCTTCATTCCAGGCACCAATTTCAAACAAATGCTCTTTGAGCCGCTCGATTGGGTCGCCGCCTGGCCAAGATTTATCCTCGTCAGATGGGCGATAAGCAACCGGGTCATCACTGGAAGAATGAGCGCCAGCGCGATAGGTGTAGACCTCGATATGAGTTGCGCCTTTACCTGCTCTTGCCCGCTCTCGAGCCCATTTAGTCACTGAGTATACCGCAAGGAAATCATTACCGTCAACCCTGAAAGAAGGAATGTTGTAAGCAAGTCCCCGCATAGCAAACGTCTCGCCACCCGTGGCTAAATTACGATGGGTGGAAATAGCCCATTGATTATTGACCACATTTAGGATTACTGGTGGTTTGAAAGTGCTGGCGAAATTGAGGGCGTAGTGATAATCACCTTGGGCGCTGGTACCGTCGCCAAGCCAAGTGATGCAGGCTTGGTCATCGCCTTTGTACGCACTTGCCATCGCCACGCCAACCGCTTGTGAGAACTGAGTTCCTACCGGTGATGAAATCGAGATGAAATGACCCTCTCTCCACGAATAATGCACCGGCATCTGCCGACCTCTAACGTTATCTTCGGTATTGCCGATACAATGGCAGATCATGCTGACCATGTCACGGCCGCGTACGAATTGTGCGCCTGGTTGGCGATATGAAGGAAAAATCCAATCATTATCGTCAAGAGCCATCGTTTGTGCGATAGCGATTGCTTCCTCGCCTAACGAGCGCATGTAAAACGATAATTTTCCAGTGCGCTGCATCTTCATCATGCGCTCATCGAAAATTCTCAACTTCAACATCAATTCCAAACCGCGTAATAACTCTTTAGCATCGAGTTTGGGATCCCATTCCCCTGCTGCTTTGTTGTTGTCGCCTAGTACTCGTACCAATCCCGTACAATGAGGGAGCGTGTCCATAGTGATACACTGGATGGGGTCGGGACGCCAAAGGTCGCCTGGTTGTTCTTTCCACGAGCCGCCAAAATCAGCTTCATCACCGGGTCTAAATGGAGCCTCTCCAACTGTAAATGGACTTTCAGTTGCAGTGTTTCGATTGGGCATACTTCTCTCACTCCGTTTCGATAATTAGCCTTGCCGCCGCTTGCTGATAAAGACGGCCAGCGCGGTATGATGAGCGTACTAAAGGACCCGATGAACAGCCGAGGAAACCGAGTTTTTCAGCCTCGGTTGCCCAAGTATCAAACATCTCGGGTTCAGGGAACCTCAACACTGGATGGTGTCTATCACTGGGAGCCAGATATTGGCCGATGGTCACTAGGTCGACCCCTGCTTCTCGTAGCAATACCAGAGCCTCTAGGACCTCCTCATCACTCTCTCCCAAACCAACCATAAGTGATGATTTGGTAAGGATATCAGGTCGCAAGCGTTTTGCTTCGCGTAGAATCATCAGTGAAGTTGTAAATGAGGCCCGCGCATCCCGCACCGTTTTGTCGAGACGGGGGACACATTCGACATTATGAGCGAAAACCTCCAACTCCAAGTCCTCCAAGAGCATTGCCAGGGCATCTTTGTCTCCGGCTAAATCACTACAGAGTAATTCAAGGGTGACTTCACTGCTTCTCTCCCTAACCGCTTGTAAACAGGCTTTGTAATGAGCAGCCCCACTATCGGCTAAGTCATCGCGATTTACCACGGTGATAACCGCGTGTTTCAAACCCATGCTGTCGATGGCGCTAGCAAGATTTGCAGGTTCATCAATATCGAGCGGCGGCGGCGTCTTGATTGTGCCAACCGCACAGAAACGACAACCGCGGGTACACTCTTGACCCGCAACCATGAATGTTGCATCCTTTGCTGCCCAACATTCGTGAATATTTGGACAACGGGCTTCTTGGCAAACAGTGTTTAACATATTGTCGTCAACGGTGGCTTTTGTTTCATTGAAAGCCCGTTGTAACTCGCCACTGGGAAGACGTGTCCTGAACCATGATGGCAGCCTTGTGCGCTCGCCGGCCATCTTCAGTCTGTTAACAGTCATGACCTCCCCACCATGCAATGCCAGTCGCTAGGGTGGAAAAAGGATGCGCCGCTCTTTCCACAGCATTGAAACAGGCTAACGCCTACGCTACCTGATGAGATGCGCGGTTATTACCGGTGGCGCCAAGCGAATCGGCGCTGCCATCAGCACTGCCTTGCTCGACGATGGTTGGAAGGTTTACATCCACTGTAATTCATCGCTTGAAGAAGCGGAAAAACTAGCAGAAGGCCGAGATGCGATCGTGGTTCAAGCAGACCTTGGAAGCGATGCTGGTCTCAATCATTTAATCAACTCGATAGATGGCCAAAATATCGACCTGTTAATCCACAACGCTTCACTTTATAGAAAAGAGGACTTCGAGCAAGTCACGGGTGAATTATTGCGTGAATATTCGCGGCTTCATTTCGAGGTCCCCTTCTTGCTAACCCAAGCACTTCTACCTAAACTTCGGGCCAAAAAAGGCTCGGTAATCGGTATGGTTGACACCAGTTGGGATCACGCTTGGCAAGGTCTTTCACACTATACTGCAACCAAGGGCGCTCTGCGGCAATTGATAGTCAATCTAGCAGGGGAATTAGCACCAGAGGTGAGGGTGAACGGTATCGCTCCTGGGGCGATAATTGCGGCTGAGTGGGAGCAAGAGATGTTTGACCGGATTGTCGAGAAGGTTCCCTTGCGCCGAGCAGGTAGTCCAATAGATGTGGCGAATGCGGTAAAATTCCTAGCAGATGCCGATTATATCACCGGATATATTCTGCCGGTCGATGGTGGTTGGTCGCTTACTTAGTCACGTTTAGAGTGAAATATATTGTAGTTAAATGATACCTCAATACAATTACTGTACCCAAATCTGCACCGTATTCTTGATAGGAGTACGCTTGTTCACAGGCACTAGTGATCGATATGAATTGGAAAACCATTTTCTTAACAGGAGCAGCACTCGGAACATTTGTTGCATTGTTAATGACGGTTATTTCTCATATACCACTTGGTCATGATTCAGATGGATATCAAATCACTATAATGTATCATTGGTCGGGGGCATTATTAGTTGTAATTGCAATTCCGTTGGTATCAGCATTTACTATCAAAAAAGTAGCGAGGGTGAAGGGGTGGTGTGAACCTAGTTTGAAGTTTTTAATTCCAGTGGCATACCTCACTTTCCTGCTACCG
>CAUYXQ010000068.1:0-7259 GCA_963577015.1 Candidatus Thalassarchaeaceae archaeon | reverse complement strand
GGAAGTGCTCTGCCAATGATGACAGACATTGCATAATTGATGTAACTACTCTTCATCTCATCGCTAATCGAATGACGAATTTGAGTGTCGGTAGGATTTGCTTGTGGCTCATTATCATCAGACGTCAAGGTTGGTCACCTCCTGTGCGTACTTCTCGATGAAAGCCCTACGCTCAGGAACATCATCGCCCATCAGGGTAGAGAAAATTTGAGAATCCTCGCCAGCATCGGTGAAATCTTCGGCGGTTACTCTGAGCATGGATCTGGTTTCAGGGTCCATCGTAGTCTCCCATAATTGCTCAGGATTCATCTCTCCAAGACCCTTGTAACGCTGTATTCCTATCTTAGCATTCTCATGGCCTTCCTTCAACTCAGCGATGAACATATCTCTCTCTGCATCGCTGAAAGCATAGCGAGTCTGCCGGCCTCTCGCTACCTGATAAAGCGGCGGTTGTGCGATGAAAATCTTGCCATGCTCAACCGCTGGGCGCATAAAGCGCCAAATAAAGGTCAATATCAAAGTTCTGATGTGGGCACCGTCGATGTCTGCGTCAGTCATGATGATGATTTTTCCATAGCGGAGTTTTTCGACATTGAAGAACATATCAGCGGCATCACTGGTTAACGATTCATCACCATCTTCGGTTATTATCGGATTGCCAACACCAGCGCCGAGTGCTTTGATCATGGTTTGAATCTCCTGGTTTTGGAATACCTTAGCCTGATTCTTCAACTGTCTTTCAACATTGAGAATCTTACCTCTTAGTGGTAGTATCGCCTGAGTCCGGCGGTCCCTTCCGGTCTTTGCCGAACCACCGGCAGAATCTCCTTCGACGATGTAAATCTCGCATTCCTCTGGTTTACGTGATTGGCAGTCAGCCAATTTACCAGGTAAACCACCGCCCTCGAGCACACCCTTTCTTCGAGTAAGGTCACGGGCTTTTCTCGCCGCTTCTCTTGCAGTACTAGCGAGTACTGCTTTTTCGATGATGATCTTAGCAATAGCTGGATTTTCCTCTAGGAATTCTCCGAGTTTTTCATTGATTATCTTCTCGGTAATTCCCTTTACTTCGCTCGAGACTAGTTTGTCTTTGGTTTGTGATGAAAAAGAAGGATCGGGGTGTTTGATACTGATGATGGCTGCTATTCCTTCGCGGATGTCCTCGCCGGATAATTGGCTGACGTTCTTGAGTAATTTTCGGTTTTGTGCATATTGATTAAGTGTTCTTGTCAGCGACGTTTTAAATCCGGAAAGATGAGTACCACCGTCATGATTGCGAATGATATTTGTGTAACACAACACAGATTCGTTATAGGCATCGGACCATTGTAAAGCCACTTCTACCTCTACCGCACCCAATTCTATATCTAATGACCCGGTTATGTGGACTACTTCATTGTGCAATGGATTTCTTCGTTCGTTCAATTTGCGAACGAACTCCGAAATTCCTCCATCGTAACGATGTTCAATCTCCTCTGCCTCGTCATCTCTTTCATCGATGATGGAAATACATAATCCCGCATTCAAAAACGCGGTCTCTCTCAATCTGGTATCGATAATTGTGATATCAAAATCCAGGATATTTGTGAAAATCGATTGATCTGGTTTGAAGTGGATTGTAGTCCCGGTGCCATCTGCTGAGCCAATATCAGCTAGAGGAGAATCAGGGACTCCTTTGGTGTAAGTTTGCTCCCATTTCCTTCCATCACGATAGATGGTCATTATCATCCATTCAGATACCGCATTGACCGCCGAAACCCCCACTCCATGAAGGCCCCCGGATACTTTGTAGGATTCATTGTCGAACTTTCCTCCTGCGTGCAATTTGGTCATGATGACCTCGGCAGCACTGACTCCGAATTCCTCGTGGATACCGACGGGGATGCCGCGACCATAATCGCGAACACTAACAGAGCCATCAGCGTGAGCGATGACGTCTATTTTGTCATTATAGCCTGCTAGATGTTCGTCGACCGCATTGTCGACCGTTTCCCAAATGCAATGATGTAATGCTGAACCATCGTGGGGGTCCCCTAGGTACATCCCTGGCCTTTTGCGCACGGCTTCTAGGCCCTCGAGGACCTGGATACTGCTTGCACCATAATCATCCGACATCAAGTAACCTCCATTTATGGTTGTGAAATGTTTACGCTCTTGATTCTAACCACTAAAAAAATAGTTGAATTACAGCTAGAAATCCTCACTTGCAGCCTCGCCGTTGATGGTCCAGTCGGCGCGTTACACTCCTCGATTAGAGGTGATTCGCTAGGGTTATTGAACATGTTGCATAGAGGGAGTAAAAAGTGCGAATTCGCCGATGAAATGTCCCATCTCAGCGACTTGGATATTCGCCGACGGGCCGTAATCGTTAATGAAGCAATGCGGGTCGCCCGAATCATGTCGGGACCCCAGATATGCGTGTCACTTGATGGCACATCTATTGAAAGCATCACAGATGAGTCTGCAAGAGCGAATCTCGCTGGTGCGGATATGGTAGAAGTACGCTTTGACCGCCTATACTTGATTCAGCCTGACCCTACGATTTCAGAAGAGGAAGAAGGCGAGCCTCATAAGACGCCACCCGAAGACGAATGGGCCCTGAAAGATGTAGAAGAAGTTGAGGTTGAATCCTCGATTTCCGCACTGAGAAAGGCCTTGCCATTGCCGGTGGTCTTCACTGTCAGACCGGTATCTGAAGGAGGATTCTACCCCGGGAAAGAATCACAGAGATTAGCGATTCTTGAAGCGGCTATTGAATCCGATGTATCTTGGATTGACCTCGAGCTGAGTATCGATGGTGATTCGAGATCATCATTAATGGAAAAGGCCAAGGAAAAAGGCGTCAAAATCATTGCCAGTAAGCACGATACCAATGGCATGCCACCACAGCAAGATATCATCGACCTAGTCGCAGAAAATCAAGACAAAGGTGACCTAGTGAAATTTTGCGGCACATCTCGCGGCCATGGCGATGCTCTGCAAATCGTAAATGCTGCCGAAGAACTAAAGGACAGCGGTCATGGATTCAGTCTGATGTCTCTGAATAATGGTGGCGATTGGGGTCGACTTCACGCCCCAATATTCAACCAGAATCTAGTTTACGCAACAATGCAGAACGAATTTCGTCTTTCGGACAAGGGCCTAGTCAATATCAGAGACCTCAAGGAAGCGTGGACTCTACTAGAATATTGATTTAGTTGAGTTAGTTTTTATCCTGTTCCAAGGAAGGCATCAATTTCGCTGTCGTATCAGCGTAATTCACCTCTAAGCCCGCGCCCATGTATTTGCGATTCATTACGAATGGTGTAATCAATACTGCTATCATCGTCGACATACAGGTGAGAGAAACCGTCCAATTAGGCAATACGGTGCCTCTCTCTTCAACGATGATAGTTACATCGGCCACTGTGACCATACTTGGAGGGAGGGCGTCATTGCCGTGATCGTTATCCCATGTGTCAACCACAAGGTAAAATTGCTCCCATTGTGAATCACCCCAGAGATTCGAATGAACCTCAGGTCCATCAAGTGCTATTGAAAATGTCACTTCGTCAATGGATTCATACTGATGGGCATCACGGTATGTATCCCAGCCCAGTACGTTGAAACTTCGCCATTCAGGAGCAAGGTCTGCCAGTGAGTTTTCCCACCAGTCATTGCCGTCCATTGATTGTGAGTAAGTTGCGGTATAACGATCCCACTCGGTTGATGTCAATAGATACACGTCGCCTTTAACCGCCGAATAATTACCGTTGTCCAAACCCTGTAAAGAGACACAAATCGTGCTACGATGCGACGCTGAAAGATTGACAACATAAGCCCCAACACTATTATTTCCAACGACCATAGTCGCCCTAATATTCTCCTGCAAAGGTTCCAATGTCCAGAAATTGTTATTCGCCATCCATGATTCTTCAGGCTCTTCTTCTGCTGTTCCCTGATTGAAATCGGGCTCAGGAGAATCTTCTTCAAAACCACCGTCACGGCGATTTTCCCGATCCATATCCCATTCATTATAATACCAATTGGCGGTTGACGGAGTGATGGCAACTCTGCTTACAGTCTCATTCCAACGAACAGAAGGAATCTCGCCACCACAATTGCTTGCCGCTTCTACTGCTGGCAGAGGGTCTAGACTTGATGGAACCAATGGTAAGAGTAGCGCCAAGACAAAAATTGAAACCAACTTTGCTCGCATTGTTGCCCCCCTATGCTGATATGAGGCGTCAAGGTTTGAAGGTCTTTTCATCAAGGACGTCGCCGTAAAGGCCTAACGTAACCACTTGATGTGCTACGCCGATTTTCCTTTGAAAGCATTTCAGGAGCTGGTGGAGGTGTATGGTGGTCCATCCCTAAAACTCCCCCTTTGACCTCGACATGCTCAACCTCATAAATTTCAGCAGCATCACCTGCTTCAGTCTCTATTTCAGTTGGAGTACGCATCACCGCCCAGCCCAAAATCAATACTGACATGATTAGAAGGATGACCATCAAAGAATCACTTCCCGCCTCTCCGGCCCAAGCCTTCCACTCATCTACTGAAAATTCTGAAAAAGATGGATTGGCACTCACTTCCGATTTTATTTCGATACTGAAATCCTTACTAACACAAATACCTAAACCATCACAAACTTGAATTCGTGCTAATTGATAGCCAGAGTTATTGAATATGCTGGCGATTTTCACTCCACCCTCACTATTTGGAATAATCCAATCATTCTCGCTATCACCATCACCATCTTCATCGTAATCGAGGTTCAAATCCCATTTGACTGAAAGAAGAGAGGTAATCCGAACATCTTTGTTAGTTATTTCACCATCGTCGACATTGGTATCTCGCCATATGATTCGTTGTTCATCCGCTTCTAAATCAGTGATATTCGCATTGAAAATGGTGGTTTCATTGACATTAATATTCAGAGGATAATGTAATTGATTGACCACCGGTGCTTCATTTATGACGATTTCAAAACTCTCACGCGTCACATCACCTGTCTGATAAGCATCGCGTACGATTAGGGTGATGGTATAATTTCCAGGTAATTCATAATGATGCCAAGGCATAGGCTCATGATTTACCGGAGTTGCATCGCCGAAATCCCAAGTATATTCTACCAACCCGTTCCAATTGGAGTTACCCACTTCAAGAGGTACAAGTCTGCCATCAAACTTATCATCACCATCTCGAGTTCCAGTTGAATCAAAATAAAGCATTGTCCCGATTGCCGCATAGGTTCGATCATCCGGATCAAAGGTATGTGACCATGAATCAACCACTGTTCCTTCGAGCATAGGTGTATCTTTATCGATGATTTCGCCATCAAGCCAACCCTCAAGAATTCTCAACTCGATTAGTGGCAAAGGATTGATAACAATTATCGAAACATTGCGCTCCTCGCTAGTATCGCCAACCTCATCGGTAACTATCAATCGAACCCAATGTTGCCCTGGTTCACTGAAATTATGACTTACCTGAGCCTTGTCGGAAGTGCTACCATCTGTAAATAGCCAATCAAAAGTGAGGATGCTCGAGTCAGGAAGACTACCATCTGGGTCAAAGCTATCACGACCATCGAAAGTATATGCCCTACCCACTCTGCCATCACTTACACGGAAATCTATATTTGGCGCTGCGCTATTTGTAGGATCCCTTACACTGAAATCAGCAGTTGGACGTTGATTGATTACCATCACTTGTAATTGGCGGGTACTTCTATCACCATCGTTGTCTATCGCAGTAACTGTAATTGTTTTCAATCCATGAGAATCCCACGCAGGGGATGGATTGCTTTCGGTGGAAACCGTCGAAATGAAGAGGTCGGTCCGATCCACATCCTCTCCACCGAGATTAACCGGCTCACTAAAAACCCATTCCCAAGCGATAATTTGGCCATCGAGATCGGTAAAGGCGTCAAGCATGGTAAGGGGAGTGTAGGTTAAAGTGGTCAGATTGCCTATGTAAAGTTGCCCTGGCGGTCGGTTCTGAATGTGGATGAGCAATTCCTTATAGCCGATATTAGTTCCATCCGAAACGCTCAGATTCAATGCATATGTCGTCAGGTTAGTATCACCATCAGCCCACAAATGAATCGCTTGCGATGTGCCCATACCACTAGTGATCTCACCGTCACCCCAGTCCCAACTAAAATGAAGCATGGTATCAGGAACATTATCGCTGGTTGCTGCTGCGTCGAATTGGATGGTTTGGCCGGTTAGAAGATAGATTTCCACATCGTAGATTACGCCATTTACTCTGATGACCGGGGTAGGGGTGATGTCGTCGGTGATGTTGATTGTGAAATTCTGAATTTCGGACCAATCACCCCCGCTATCCTGTATTCTCAATGTGACATTATATTGACCTAAATCAGGGAATGAGCGCACCGGGCTATGTATCCCAGAGATATTACCCTCGTCGAAATCCCATAAGTAAGCAACTGGCGACTCGCCGTATGGCAAAGTGTTATTGTTGGAAGATAATCCCCAATAGTCGACCCCCCCCCCTAAGAATTGAATGTTCTCCCAATTGCGAACATCGCTATCGGTTACACTTCCGTTTGCGGTTGGCCTCATATTTGTAATCGCGGTAAGAGGAGTGAATTTACTATCGATTTGATTACCTTGTAAATCCATTAATTTAACTTCGAATAGGTAGGTTTCGGTTTTGTCGGCAGTAAACCAAATCGCTGAGGAAGTAGGTGAACCACCACCGGCTTGTACCCTCTGAGTAAGAGTATCTACCACCACATTCGTGCTATTGCGAACCACCACTTCAACATCTAGTAACTCGAGGAAGGCATTGGAATCAACTTCAAATCCGACTTTCACAGTGTCATCGAAAGTATCACCATCACGGTCGGTTGATTCTATTACAGAATCGAGACTAATTGACGCTGGGTCTACGATTCTTGCCGCTTCGATATCGACTGTTGCTACTGGGTAATAGCCACCTCTCTTCAACACATCACCGACAATTACATCTGTAATGGTATTCTCTTCAAAGGTTATTTTTTGGCCACCTGAAGCTATATTGTTAATCTGTTCAACCTTACCAATGTGTGAATCTGCGCTGGTAAACGCGTTATCGCCAACACTGAATTGGCTAGCGGTCGACGCCCACAATTCTTTGGTGCTTCCAGCCGGAAAAGTTCCGCTAAGTGAAGGGTTATCGGTATTTTCTATCACGGTTGTAGTGGTTGAGATTCCAGGCCAAAGACCGCAATCATTGTAATTACAATCACCGAAATTTGGAATGTCGA
>CAUYXQ010000067.1:0-7266 GCA_963577015.1 Candidatus Thalassarchaeaceae archaeon | reverse complement strand
AGAATGGAGTGTCCAGTCCGCACATGCTGCGTAATGCGACCAGCAATCCTTCCATCGCCTCGGCATTCAAAGGTGGAATCGTCGATAGGTCGATAGCAAATCCAGCGGCAATAGACAACCACTCGCCAGCCATAGTCAAATTTTCTGTATCGAGAAGTAAAATATCGATGTTACGCGGTTCGGATTTGACCAAACATGGATGCAAAATATTGGCACCTTTGCCACTGTCAAGCAATGGTAACATCGGTATGGGTAAAGCCAAAGCATCACCATCACCTCCTCTTTCGCCGATGAGGGTAATAGTATCGGTGGTGCCGTGTAATCTGTGTTCATCTCGATCTGTGACAATTGCGATGGTACTGAAATCAGTACTACAAGTTCGCGATATAAAATCGGTTTCCTCACCATCATATATCAGGCAAACCGCATCGGCTGGTATTTGTAAATCCTGGTCCTTTAATTTGATATTTATCTCTTTTACTTCGCTAGCCTTTAATGGCCTAAGTGCTACACCAGGAGGAGGTGAAGGGCATCTGCCATTGATGATGATTCTCCCACCGGTCATTCCTGTGCCGGGGTCCGGGCCAACGTCGCCGTGGACAACTATCAACCCGCCTTCCATACCGCTACCAATTCTTGAACCGGCATCTCCTCTGATGATGATTGTCCCACCCTTGATCATCGAGCCAGCATTATTGCCAACGCCATCGAGAATGGTAATCCGGCCTGAACTCATGCGAAAACCGGTATAGTCTGCAGCATTCCTCTCACAGGTCAGGATATTACCATCATTAGCGGCGCCGAAGAATGAACCGATTTCCCCTTGATGGGTGTAGTTGCCGCCTTTCCCGAATGCTGCGACAAAAGAGCCGAGAAGACCTAGAGATCTAACTTTTGATTTTGGCGGAAGATTAGGGCAAAGTCCCAACTCACCATTTTTTGGAACCTGGTCACCACTACTGGTCCAACCAATCCGCAATACCACATTTCTTTCAACCGCTTTCTCCAGTTGTGGAGGGAGTTTAGAATTGATTTTCAGTGATAGTTCGACAAGGTCTAACTCGGCCGCCATCGTTTCGGCGATGGCTTCTCAGCCATTAATCGAATGCCTAGTATTTGCGTGGCAATGTTCATGTGAGGGCTCACAGTGTCTGCGGATAGGGAGAAGGCATGACCATCCGCGTGGCTATTAATGGGTACGGCACTATTGGCAAGAGGGTAGCAGATGCAGTCGCTGCCCAAAATGACATGGAGGTTGTCGGTGTTACCAAAACCAGCCCCTCATTCGGCTGTGATTTGGCTGTGCGTAAGGGCTATCCATTATTCTGCACATTTGACGATACTGAACGTATCGCAGCATTCGCAATATCTGGCTATGATTGCCGTGGTGGAATTAGTGATTTATTGTCACTTTGTGACGTGGTGGTAGATTGTAGCCCGGGTAAGGTTGGGCTAGCCAATAAGGAGATTTACAATTCAGCAGGTGTCAAGTGGATTTTCCAAGGCGGGGAAAATCATGAACTGACTGGATTATCCTATACCTCCTGTGCCAATCACCAACAAAACCTCAACGCTCAAGGAACCAGAGTGGTTTCATGTAATACCACCGGGCTTGCCCGGACTCTAGTGCCTTTGCTGGAAACTTGTGGCGATATCAGCGTGGAGTGTACGATGATTCGTCGCGCCGCTGATCCTGGCGATTCATCCAAAGGTCCAATCAACGCTATCAAGCCTGTACTAAAAGTCCCAAGTCACCATGGTCCAGATTTAATGACGGTAGAACCAAAAATAAAAATCAATAGTTTGGCAGTAGCGGTCCCGACTACCATTATGCATACCCATGCCATAACAGTGACCTTGCCTCAAGGTCATGAATTGAGCACTGAAAAGGTGCTCGCACTTTGGCGCAGCAGACCACGAATCATCGTCATGAATGGTGCGGAAACCGGAATCACAACCACAGCAGAGGTTATGGAATTCGCTCGTGACATCGGTCGGACATGGGGAGACTTACACGAGATTTTCGTTTGGGAAGACGGGGTTAAAGTCGTGGGGAACACCCTGTATTATTTCCAAGCCATCCATCAAGAGAGCGATGTGGTTCCTGAGAATGTCGATGCGATTAGGGCCTTGATGGGCAGCGAACCTGATTGGCTTATATCGGTTGGAAAAACCGATAGCGCCATCTCTCAAGCACAGGCTTGAGTCAAACAACTTGCTGTCATCTTGAAAAGTGTAACGATTCTCCCCGCTCCATGCTGCTGGCGACTAGGGCTAAATATCTGGTCGCGATTCTGCTATTTCCTAGTTTGATAATGGTGGTTGGTGCAGATAAAGCCCCTGACTCTCAAGTTGTTGACGCAGATTTGCAGCACGCAGGTGAACTTTGGTCCTCCTTGACTCCCGATGCGATTACCGCTGGTCAATTGAGGGCGCCTTCGGGGATAATCCCTCTCGCCTATACCGTTTTTGATCCACTCGAGGATGCGATCCCAGGTGCTGGCGGTGCAGATGATTTCGATTATCTAAAAAGCGGTTTATTGGTAGTGCAATTACAAAGTAGGGATGGTAGTGTATTGAAGCAACTATCCGAAAACTACGAATTCGAATTATTGGGTCATATAGGTGAAGAAGCATGGTTGGTTCGTCTGGGTGATGTCACCAATCTGGATGCGATTCAAGGTGATGACCGGGTTCGCTGGGCTGGCTCGATGCTACCAACTTGGCGTATTTCTCCTGCGTTAGATGGCACACAGGACTATTATTCTCTGGTGGTTTCTCCCGATATTAAGTCCGAACAATTATCTGATTTGGTTTTGGATTTGCAATATATGGGTGCTAGCGATGCTTGGTGTGGCTCGCATATATGTGAAGTCCGGGGCAAACTCGACCTTGGTCGAATCTCGCATGACGGTCGGGTAATCTTTGTCGAGCCAAGTGCTGGTTTGATTCTGACCAATGCTGCTGCCAGCGCTGCGGTTGGTGTGGCTACGGTCAATAGTGCTTCTAGTTTCGACCTTTTCGGCTCAGGTGAAATGATAATGTTCTCCGATACCGGCCTAGATATCAATCACCCAGATATCGATGGTCGTGTGGTAGGTGTTTACACCCAATACGGGCTTGACCCGAGTCCCGCAGATAGCAATGGCGGTCATGGGACTCACATTGCACTCACCTTGGCTGGCGATGGCAGTGGCGACTCAAGCACCACCGGCATTGCTCCGGAAGCGAGTTTACTCGGCTATGCTTTTGAGCACGACTCGACCGGTGTTTTCGGTCGACGTGGTTCGATTTACGATTTATTTGCCGACGCTGAGCAAATCGGCTCACGTATCGGGGTCAACGCTTGGGGAATAGATGCCAATCATGGATCTTATACCTCGGATAGCCGCTCAGTCGATTATTATGTAAATGATAATCCATCGTTCCTCCCACTATTTGCTATTGGTGATGACAGTGGTCAGATAGCCAATCATATACTCCCTCCCTCTACCGCCAAAAACTCTCTCTCAATCGGTGCTTCAACCACCACCGCCACTGGTGAGACCGCCAACATATCTTCCCAAGGGCCAACTCTGGATGGTAGAATAAAACCAGACTTGATCGCTCCTGGTATCACTCTTTGTTCTGGACGGGCCGAGGAGGCCACATCACCGCTGGGATCACCTTGTGGCAGTGGTAGCCATGGTAATGGCAACGATCTCTACATGAGCATGTCGGGCACTTCACAAGCGACTGCTGTTGCCGGTGGTAGTGCTGCATTGGTAAGGGAATTTATTCGTGAACAAGTCGGTATCAGTTCACCATCAGCGGCTTTGATTAAAGCTGCACTGATAAACGGTGCTCAAGATACGGGAGCCCCCGATATTCCCAATGCCAATGAGGGTTGGGGGATGATCGACCTCGACCGTACAATCCTTGCCAAGGATGGCGCAACCGACCTTTTCACTTTCTACGATAATTCTCGTCTATTGAGTCCCGGATATTCGGCGCTTTATGCCTTTGAGATAGATGCTGGTCATGGTATGGATTTAACTCTGGTCTGGTCTGATGATGCCGGCAGTGCTAATTCAGCCCAGAATGTTTCTCGTTTGGTAAACGACTTAGATCTACAATTGATCGCTCCAGATGGCACGATATACCGGGGGAATAATTTCGTATCCGGTTTCTCTCAAAGCGGTGGAACCGCTGATATGGTGAATAATGTCGAACGTATTAGAATCGCTGCTGGTAGCCTTTCTGGAATCGGTACCTGGCAAGTCAAAGTCGCGAGTTCTGCGGGTTTGAACCAAAGATTCTCTCTGGTAATTAGTGCTGATGCTACTCCTGCTAACGAACCGGATTTGACCGGTATCAGCGATTCGATATTCATCTACCCGGCCTCACCATTGGCTGGTGAACAGGTACCGGTTCGTATGAGTTGGTTTAACCAAGGGGTGAGTGATTCTGGGGGCTACGATATAAAATTGACAGATGTGACCACTGGTGAAATCATTCACCAAGGTCCTCGCGGGTCTTTGACCGCATCTACTTTGGATTCGTTCACGATTACTTGGACCTTTACTACCACCGGTATACATTCACTCAAATTGGAATTAGATAGCGGATACTCTGTGGTCGAATTAAACGACGAAAATGCTGGAATCAACAATAATATTCACACCCTAGATATTATCATTTCAGCTACGGGATTACGTCTTATTCCTCTAGCCGATGATGGTAGTGAGGATCCTAGTAGTGTCGACCGTTTGCTCGATGCAAAAAATGAAACCGAGAAGGGATACAGGGTGATGTTAAGACATGAAGGGACTGGCACTCGTGATGTTTCATTGACTGTGAGTAATCTATATCAGCTCGATTTAGCAAACCCGAACCTCTTGCTTTCACCTAATGATAATTGGGATAGTTA
This sequence comes from Candidatus Thalassarchaeaceae archaeon, assembly GCA_963577015.1. Taxonomy (GTDB): domain Archaea; phylum Thermoplasmatota; class Poseidoniia; order Poseidoniales; family Poseidoniaceae; genus MGIIa-K2. Next base: position 2,357 of record CAUYXQ010000067.1, on the reverse strand, counting down.
TGCCAATCTCAGTGGCACTTTGGCGCTCGGTCCCATGGGTAGTAATGAATCGAACCTCTCTCTATTGATCACCTTGGAGGACCTTTCTGCAAATCTCGTCACCGACCTTCACAATAAATATCCCCGCTATGCCCGAGCCGGTGCCTTCTATGTCGATGTCACCGCTCGATATTCAGACGATGTTCAAGTCTCACATACGATTAGACTAACCCTTACGGTAGCCGAAGTGCGTGATGTATTGGTCGGAGCATCAGGGAATAGCGGCCTTTCGGCACTGCCTGGTGATTACGCTTCATTTGGCATCGGGGTGATGAATACCGGCAACACCATCTCGCCATACGATATCGATTGTTATAGTGAGAGGCAATGGCGTATCGAGTTGCAGGATTCTAACTCTAGCAGTTATGAATTTGAACCTTTGGAGATTCTTGAGGATAAAACTATCACTATACGCTTATTCGTTCCGCCTGCTGTTCAAGGTAGCCCGGCGGCGGGAACCAGTGATTCGATTTCTTGCTTTGTCACCAGTTCATTAGACCTTTCACTGAACATCACTGAGACTGTTGATCTATTGGTAGATGCACTAGATTCCTTTACTACAGAGTTATTCGATGGTGAAGGTTTTGAGGTCGGCCCTAGTGAAAACCCAAGATTACTTTCGGTCGATAATGCCCAATTGGTAAATCTTAGTTTGGTTGTCGAAAATTCCGGTAATCGTGAAATTGAATTGACAGTGAGTGTTCAATCGCAGCGGACCGATTGGCCCATCACCTTATCGACAGCTTCAATTTCCAATAGTGATAGTATTCAGTTTACACTCGCAGGTGGTGCTAGTGTGACAGTCGCCATCGAGGTCCTCGTCTATGATGCGGCGATCGGGGGCGATGCCAATCAGTTGACCTTCAAGACAAAAATCGATCAAGTCAACCAAAAAATCAATTCCACGACATTGATTGTCAGCGATGATATCGGTCTATCCTTCCCTGATTTGAGCAATAATATAATTGAGGTCAGTGTTGATGGCCAATGGAATCTGATTACAATAACGGTAGAAAATACCGGTAATTCTCTGCTTAATCTAAATTGGAGCAATGCTTTGCCAGATGATGGTTGGCAGGCCGGATTCTTCAATCCACCAACCTCGCTTCATGCTGGAAAAACCACCGAATTCACCTTTGGGGTAATCTCTCCTTTGCAGGAACCGATTGCGAGCGCAGCCCAGAATATTCTGCTCTCAGTCAATGGCACAATAGATAATCGCAGTGTTGAAACCAGTATGCAATTGCAGGTTGATGTCATAGCTAGCCAGCATTTATCGATAATCAAAGAAAATAATGAAAGCGCACTGGGAATAATTCGTGATTCGACGATTGAGCGCAGCATAATCATCACCAATCAGGGCAATCAACCACTTCAATCGACGTTGCGAATAGAGATTTTGGATGGTGATGGCAATGTGGTTCCTGGTTGGACTACCAGTATCTCCCCCGCTTCAATCAGCGGTTTAGCCGTCGATTCTAGTATGACGGTGGTAATTGGACTGACCCCAAGCCAAGATGTAAAGGATGGATTGGTCGATGTGGTAATCAACGCTGAGACAAACGACGGCAATGTTAGTTATTCATTTGAAGCATCAGCCGATATCACTCGAAGCCAAGGTGGATTATTTGGTGCATTGCCTCTGTGGGCAGCTTCATCAATATTAGGAGCAATCATTCTCGTGATAGTGGTGGTTGCTGTCATAATAAAACGCACAGCCAATATCTCTTTCGATGGCGATGAACTAACATCCCCTGATATCTTTTCTAATCCAGCTCACATGTCCACTCGCAGGGATGAGGTTCTAAACGTTGGAATAAAAGTCGATGAATTGACCAGCGGCACAGTCGATGATGAGGAGATTGCGGCAGCATTGGCACAGTCGATTGCTCCTTTGCCTGCACTAGTGCCTAAAGGACGCCCACCGGCAGCAGAATTCTCAGCACCCCCCGTTGGTCGTCCGCCACAAAAACAATCTGACAGTCAAGAACCTACACAACAACAGTTACCCGTCCAACACATAACTTACAATACTGTTACCAATATTATTGACAGTTCTGTAGTAAGTGATGCAATAGGAAATGTGGAAAACCCCCCCGCTCCGCAATTGCCGGACGGTGGATTACCTCCTGGCTGGACAATGGAACAGTGGCAGCACTATGGCCATCAATGGCTCTCACAACAAGGCCAACAGTGAAAACCGGTAGGCTCTCCCCGATGGTTATGAGCAGCATTGTGCTATTTGGCCCACCGGGTGCTGGCAAGGGTACACAGGCACAAAGAATCACTGAAGAGACTGGCTTGCCCCAAGTCAGCAC
>CAUYXQ010000066.1:0-7298 GCA_963577015.1 Candidatus Thalassarchaeaceae archaeon | reverse complement strand
ACAATCATTCATGTAGACTATGATCTGTATAATGCTGATTCGGGTGATCTCATCGAGACCACCCGCGAAGACGTGGCAAAAGAGCATGAAATGCACCAAGAAAATCGCACCTATGAGCCATTGGTCTGCGTAGTTGGCTCTGGAAACCTCATCCAAGGATTTGAGGACAGTCTTCTCGAGGCAAAGGTTGAGACCGATATCGAAATCGACATCGCTGCTGCAGATGCATATGGCGATAAAGACCCGACTTTGGTTGAGACGATGTCAATCGACAAGTTGCTTCGCCATGTCAGAGACCCAAAGTCGCTTTACATCGGTGGCCCAGTATCCGTCGAAGGTAGAAATGGTGTCCTTTCCTATCTCGCAGCAGGCCGTGCTCGTATCGATTACAACCATCCAATGGCTGGTAGGACTCTGCGCTATAATTACCACATTGTCTCGGTTATCGACGATAGGGGCGAGAAGGTCAAGGCACTGCTCAAGTCCAATACCGGACTCGATGATTTCGAAGTTGAGTTCGAAGGTGATGATATCGCTATCACCGTTCCTCAACAAATGCTCTTCGATACCAATGCAGCCATGCTCAAATTCCGCATGGTCACCGTGCTAAGAGACGCTGTAGAGGCTGCAAAGGTCTCTTTCATCGAGGTTCATGAGACAAGGGCGAGCGCCGAGGAAGAAGAACACGTCCACGATGAGAATTGTGATCACGACCACGAAGAGGAGTGATTACAGCGCAACTATCATGGCCTACGGCCATGAGGGTTCGATATGGATGAGGAAGAACTCTCAATATTTGAGAGGGCGAGTATCTGGTTGGCTGGCATCACCCTCACTTTGCTTCTCATAGGGATTGTTTTCAAACCTAAATTTCTTTGGGATGATCTCATCTCTCCATATATCTGGCAACCGATAGTCAAGGATGCTTCGATTGCTGGTGATTCCGGCTATACTCTAGTTAACACATTTATCTACATTTCATTGATGTTCCTCGCAGTAATCACCTTGCAGGTTTTATTCCGCCGTTGGCGTCTACCAACCGATGACAGAATGGTTTGGGCATTGATAACTTGGGTTTGTGTAGCACCGATTTTGCGCGTGCTCGAAGATGCTGATATGTTTGCTAGCGGCACGGATAATCTCTTCATCTCACCTCTGATTCACATTCATCTAGCAGGATGGTTGATTTTAAGCGGGGTATTGGGCTACCTTTCAGCCAAAGCGGGTAAGACCGAGAAAGAGGTCACACTGATGCTGATGGCGACCTTAGGGGTGACTTACGTTCTATTCGTTGGATTGCTTTACCAGCCATCATGGCGAAGTCTCGAGATGGGCACCACCTTTGCAATGATCGGCACATATCTCGGCCTATTCGTATTATTCTTCATCTTACACAATACTTGGGATTGGCACCCGGTAAGTCGAGCGATGATTGCTCTTGCTTCAGCGTTAATCATTTCAGGATTGGGCCATTGGGCACAATTACTCGCTACTCCGTGGGCGCAAGAAAACGGTGCAATGCCCAAGGATAACCCAATATTGGTGCCGATATTGATAGTGATTGTAATTCCATTATTGATAACCTGGGTGGTTTATCGCAAAGGTCTCGATGACTTGCGTCAAATTCGACTTTGCGGCCATGAACCGGGCGTAATCCCCCCGGGAATAACGGTTAATGAATGGGAAAAAGGCGATAATTCTGACCATCCGGTTGAACAATTATCCAATAAGGCAATTCTAGCGACTCCCTTGGTTGCTGGTATGCTTTTTGGCCAATTATGTGACGGCTTTGCCACTATGGTCGGCATCGATTGGTTCGGGTATACTGAGAAGCACCCGGTTAGTGATATGGTGATCAGCTTTGGTGATAGCCTTGGCATTCTTGGTGAAGGTGCATGGCTATTCGCATTACTCAAAGTCGCATTGATTTCGACAATCGTATATCTCTTTAGTCAATTGCGAGTTGAATCAAAGCATCAACATATGCGAGTGTTAATCGTTCTTGCAGTGATGATAGTCGGTATGGCTCCAGGCTTGCGTGACGTAGGGCGTTTGATTTTAGGAGTTTGACGGTGATTTGAAGGTCGAGCAAGGATTGGATTGGACAGGAGGGGGAATATGGATCGATTACCGAGTAGAGAAAATATCTCCGATTCTGAGCATCAGGCTCGTAAAGAACACAATCTTAACCTCATCAACACCCTTCGTGAAAGGATTTCCACGGTTTCGGAAGGGGGCGGCGGTCGATATGTCGAAAGGCATCGCAGCCGTGATAAAATGCTAGCAAGGGAGAGAATTGAACGTATTATCGACCCAGGGACCGCCTTTCTAGAATTGAGCACTCTGGCAGCATGGGACCTATACGACGGTCGTGCGCACTCTGCAGGAGTGATTAGCGGCATTGGTATGGTTCATGGCCGAGAATGTCTATTCGTCGCTAACGATGCTACCGTAAAAGGCGGTTCTTACTATCCGATGACTGTTAAGAAACACATCAGGGCCCAAACAATCGCCCATGAGAACAATCTTCCTTGTATCTACCTTGTCGACTCTGGAGGGGCATTCTTACCAATGCAAGATGAGGTTTTTCCAGATGTGACCCATTTTGGTCGAATATTCCGCAATCAGGCTATGATGAGTGGCGACGGCATCCCCCAAATCGCTGCGGTTCTTGGTTCGTGTACAGCAGGTGGCGCCTATGTCCCGGCGATGAGCGATGAGACAGTCATAGTCAAGGGCAATGGTACTATCTTCCTCGCAGGACCCCCACTGGTAAAAGCGGCGACAGGTGAGGAAGTCAGTGCTGAAGACCTCGGAGGTGCCGATGTTCATACCTCGAAGAGTGGCGTAGCCGATCATTTCGCAGAAGACGAAGAAGAAGCATTGAGGATGGTGCGCAATATCGTTGAAAATCTCGGGGTAAGGCAACTGGCTGATTTCGCAAGAGAGCAGCCGGAGGAATCATATTACAATCCTGAGGAATTATTGAGCCTCATCCCGTTAGATAATCGCACACCTATCGACGTGCGAGAAATCATCGCTAGAATAGTCGACGGTAGTCGTTTCCATGAATTTAAACCACGTTATGGTACAACATTGATTTGCGGATTCGCCAATATACATGGTTATAAAGTTGGTATTTTGGCCAATAATGGCATTCTATTCAGCGAATCAGCTCTAAAGGGTGCACATTTTGTCGAAATCTGCGGACAGAGAGGGATTCCTCTGGTCTTCTTGCAAAATATCACTGGTTTTATGGTCGGTAAGGAGTATGAAGCAGGTGGAATAGCCAAGGACGGAGCAAAATTGGTAACCGCGGTTTCCTGTGTCCCTGTGCCTAAGTTTACGGTTATCATCGGCGGCAGTCACGGTGCTGGAAATTACGGAATGTGTGGTAGAGCATTCGACCCTAGATTCCTTTTCATGTGGCCAAATTCCCGAATATCTGTGATGGGTGGTCCACAAGCGGCAGACGTATTGGCTACCGTCAAACAAGATCAACGGGCACGAGAAGGTCTCGATGCACTTGACGATGTTGAATTGGCTGCATTTAGAGATCCGATTCTTGAAAAATACGAGGTTGAAGGTTCACCTTATTATTCCACAGCACGTCTTTGGGACGATGGTATTATCGACCCACGCGATACACGAGATGTACTGGGTTTGGCAATCGCAGCAAGTAGGAATGCTAAGATGCCAGAGAGCAAATATGGCGTATTCAGGATGTGAAATGATGCAAGATAGACCAGAGACAGAATTCATCAGATTGGAAATTGATGGTCCGTGTTGTGAGGTTATTCTTGACCGTGCTGACAAATATAATGCGCTTAATGTGCAAATGATAAGCGAATTAATCGAGGTATTCGAGTGGACGGCAAACAACTCTGTCGCAGCGAGGGGTTCACTGGCCGAAGACGGTGTTGAAAACCTCCGGATATTGGTACTAAGAGGTGAGGGCAAGCACTTCTGTGCTGGTGCAGACATCAACATGATGCGAGATGCAGGTGCTCAATCAGCGGAGGAGAATAGAGCGGATTCAAAGCGGCTAGATCGGTTATTCAATTCCTTGTGGTCTCATCCATGCTTTAGCATCGGTGCTATTCAGGGCGTGGCTCTGGGCGGCGGTGCTGGATTAATCTCCTGTCTTGATCACGTGATATTGACATCTGATGCGCAAATCGCTCTTTCCGAAGGAAAGTTGGGCATTCTTCCAGCGGTAATCGGTCCCTATGTCTATCGAAGAGTAGGTAGTGCCGCTTTCCGTAGATTGGCGATGAATGCCGGAAGGATTGATGCTTGTGAAGCATTGAGAATTGGCTTCGCCGAAGAATCGGTCGAAAAGACTGCGGAAATCGAAGCACGAATTGCTGCTGTGAGCAATGAGGTTCTGAGTACTGGGCCATGTGCGGTTGCTGCAGCCAAGGAATTGGCCCTAGGTTTTGATCGTTGGCGCGGTAGCGATGAGGAACTTCGCGAATGGACACTTGATTTCACCAGTCGAATGCGGTCAAGTATCGAAGGGCAAGAAGGACTCTCTTCCTTCTTGGATAAGCGTCACGCTGATTGGAAACCCAAGGAGTGATCTGATGTTAAAACGGGTTCTCATCGCTAATCGCGGTGAGATTGCCTGTCGAATCATCAGAGCCTGTAAAGAGGCTGGAATCGAATCGGTAGCAATTCATGCGGCCAATGATTCTGGTGCATTATTTACCGAACTCGCTGATATTGTCATCGAATTAGAGGGTGATACCATCGCTGAAACCTATCTTAATAGTGAACAGATTATCACTATCGCCAAAGATATCGAAGCGGATGCAATACATCCTGGTTATGGTTTTCTCTCCGAGCGTGCTGATTTTGCGACAGCAGTAATCGAATCCGAGTTGATTTGGATTGGCCCTTCTCCTCAAGCCATTGCCGAGATGGGCGATAAGATGACTGCTAGAAGAACCATGAGGGCTGCAGAGGTTCCAGTAATCCCCGGTGAAGAGGTCGAAGGAGGAATCGAAGAGATTATCGCTGCTGCGGCAAAGGTTGGCTATCCACTATTGCTCAAAGCCAGCGCTGGAGGCGGTGGTAAAGGGATGCGTGCGGTTCATTCGCCTGAAGATGTGCGAGAGGCAGCCGAGGGTGCAATGCGTGAGGCATTGAATTCCTTTGGCGATGACCGGGTTTATGTCGAGCGATTATTATCGGGTAGCAGACACATCGAGATTCAGATTCTTGCCGATAGTCATGGTAATACCATTCATCTTGGCGAGAGAGAATGTTCGATTCAAAGACGTCACCAAAAGGTGTTTGAGGAGTCGCCAAGTGTAGCATTAGAACCAGAGTTACGCCAGCAGATGGGAGATGCAGCAATTGCCGCAGCCGAGGCGGTATCCTTTGTCGGTGCAGGCACTGTGGAGTTCTTACTAACTCCTCAAGGAGAGTTTTTCTTTCTGGAAATGAATACCAGAATACAAGTCGAACACCCGGTTACCGAATTGGTTACTGGAGTTGATTTGGTCAGGGAGCAATTGCGTATTGCAGCTGGAGAGGAGATGAGTTGTGAGCAATTGCAAATGCGGGGTCATGCTATTGAAGTGAGGCTTTATGCTGAAGATCCAAGCAATAATTTCTTACCGGCAATAGGAGATTTACTTACTTTTATCGCACCTCAAGGTCCTGGGATTAGACTCGATACCGGTGTACGTCAAGGAGATTCGGTAACACCTGATTACGACCCAATGCTGGCTAAATTAATCGTCTGGGCGCCTTCTCGCCAAGAGGCACTGCAGAGGCTTGCTCGGGCGCTAGACGAATTCATCATTCTCGGTTGTACCACCAATATCCGATTCCTACGTGAACTATGTGATCACCCTGATGTGATAGATGGTTGGACCACTACCGACATGATTGAGCGCCTGTGGCCCGAAGGCTGGTCACCCGATATGACCGGGAGGATTCTCGAGGTAGCATATCTAGCTGCAAATGCTGCCGAGGCAAGTGGCTACAGTCAAAAACGTACCAATTCAAGTATTAGCACTACTGGAGAATCAGCAACACCATTTGCAACATTATCTAGGAGGTATCCTTGATGGAATTAAGTCATCTTGGTGAGGAGATATCTGGGACCATCACTCGTGATGGGCAATTATTCATCCTCGGGGATATGGTTGCTGAAGTCGATAATATGGTTTGGATAACTATCGATGGTAGAAGGCAACAGGCTCATGTCGCCGTCAGCAAGGATGCATGGTGGGTACATTTCGCCGGTCATACCATCCGTCTCGATATAGTCGAGGCTGGATTTACAACATCTGGCTCAGGTGGTGGTCTAACCGCGCCAATGCCCGGAAAAGTACTCGAGGTATTGGTTGAAACAGGACAGAATGTAACCGAAGGCCAAGCGCTATTGGTATTGGAAGCGATGAAAATGGAACATCGAATTTTAGCACCAAAGGACGGTGAGATTACCGCGATTCATTTCAAAACCGGCGAACAAGTCACTGGCGGTGCACTATTACTTGATTTACAAGCCGAGTGAAGTTCACCATCGACATGGTTCTAGGACAGTTTGACCACCCATTAATAGTTGCAAGACCTTTGGAATTTCCACACGACCATCTGCGAGTTGATTCTGTTCCATTATCGCAACCAAAGCCCTACTGGTGGCGACAGCGGTCGAATTTAGAGTATGGACGCTTTGGTTGCCATCTGCGGTTCTGTAGCGCATTCGCAATCGATTTGCTTGATAATCGGTACAATTTGAGCACGACACGATTTCCTTGTAAGTTCCTGCACCAGGTAGCCATGCTTCCAAGTCATATTTTCTTGCAGCCACGGTTCCCATATCACCGGTACAGATATTGACAACTTGATAGTGAATGTCGAGCGAATCCCAAAGTTCGATACAATTCTGCAATAAATCTTCATGATGTTGCCAAGAATCATCTGGATGAGAGAGAATGATCTGCTCGATTTTCGTGAACTGATGAACTCGCCAAATACCGCGGTCAGACAAACCATGTGCGCCGACTTCACGCCTGAAACACTGAGAGATACCGACCATCTTAATCGGCAATAATGATGGTTCGATTACCTCGTCCATGAACATCGCAGTCAACGGGTGTTCTGAGGTTGCAATCATGTAGAGTTTATCAGGCTCAACCCCATACATCACCGTTTCAAAATCGGCCAAATCTGTTACACCCTCATAGGCTGCACGATTCATCATCGCCGGTGGTTGAACAAAAGTGAAGCCTTTGCCGGTCAAAAAATCAACCGCATGTTGCTGCAATGCCAATTCCAGTCTT